>CAXNIF010000251.1:0-3482 GCA_964202345.1 Cypionkella sp. | reverse complement strand
GCTTGACTACCCCCAACCACAGCACCAGCGGGCGGCCAAGGCTGCAGGGGTTTCGGCGGGCGGGGATATCATGATTCACGGGCAGCCCAATTTATTGCCGGCACATATGAAAATGCCTGCCGATTGGACGGCGGGCTGTATCGCTGTTTCGAATGCGCACATCGAGGAGATTTTTGCCGCCACACCCATCGGCACGGTGGTGGAAATCCTGCCCTAATCCAAAGCACCATTAGGGCCAGGACCCTAGGCGCGCGGCAAATAGCCCATGGGCGCGTTTTCATCGCGAAAATAGTCCAGTGCCGCGCGGTCAACAACGCGGGTGGCGCGTTTGAAATCACATATCAGCATATCACCCTCTTGCCGCGAGGCGACGATCAGGCATTGAAACTCATGCCGCGCCCCATCGAACACATCAACCAGCCCGCGCAGGTGCTTGGTCAATGCGCCATCCAGTGCAAAACCATCTTTCCAGAATTTCAATATAGGATAGGCCTGCCCAGCCAATTCCACCCGCAAGCGCGATTTGCGCAACTGCGCCCCTTTGCGCGCTGCATCCAAACCCTCTTGCACATCCTTGGGTAAAAACTGCATGAACCACCCCTTCACTTGGGACTAACTGTGCCGCAGAAAGGCTGAACAAGTCGTTACTTTTCCAGATGCTGAAAAAATTGGCAAAGCGCGTTGCATTTGGGCAACAATAGACTGTCGTTACATGCCTTCGTCCATCTGCCGCGTGGCACGTCGCCATGTGCTGCAGGTGATGACCATCTCATCAACCAGCGCCGCCCATTGCCCCAAATCTTTGTATGTTCCAGTGAATTGCATCCGCGTCTCGCCCAAATCTACATCCAAAGGGGCCAAAGGATGCGCGGCGTTCCACGCCATTTGCTGCGCCGCACTGGCGCGCAGGGGCCATTGAATGGCAAAGTGCCACAAATCGCCTTGGGACGCAGCAGTGGCGGTAAATTCTGGATAGGCGGGATGGGTGCGGGCGTAGATGACATCTGCCGCCGCTTCAAGTCCGACAAAGCCCGCCGCTTGCATGGCCTGCACCATCACGCCACCAGCGCCTCGGCGCGCTTTAAATCAACCGATACCAATTGGCTGACCCCTTGCTCGGCCATGGTCACGCCAAACAGGCGATCCATCCGCGACATGGTGACGGCGTGATGGGTGATAATCAAAAACCGCGTCTCGGTGCGGCGCGTCATCTCGTCCAACAGGTCGCAAAACCGCGTCACATTGGCATCGTCCAGCGGCGCGTCCACTTCGTCCAGCACGCAAATTGGGGCGGGGTTGGCCAAGAACACACCAAAGATCAGCGCAAGCGCCGTCAAGGTCTGCTCGCCGCCCGACAAAAGGCTAAGGGTGGAGAGTTTCTTGCCCGGCGGCTGGCACATGATTTCCAGCCCCGCCTCGAGCGGGTCGTCCGATTCCACCAAAACCAGCCGCGCCTCGCCCCCGCCGAACAGATGGGCGAACAAAGTGCCGAAATTGGCGTTCACTTGGTCAAAGGCGGCCAAGAGCCGTTCGCGCCCTTCGCGGTTCAGGCTGCCGATGCCTGCGCGCAATTTCTTGATCGCCTCGTCAAGATCCTGCTTTTCTTGGGCCAACTGGTCATATTCACGGGTGATTTCCGTTGCGTCTTCTTCGGCGCGCAGATTGACAGCGCCCAAGGCTTCGCGCGCGCGTTTCAGGCGCTGAACTTCGCCGTCCAGATGCTGGGCGCTGGGCATTTTGTCTGGGTCGATGTGCAGCGTATCCAAAAGCTGGCCAGGCGTGGCCCCCGCTTCTTCGGCGATACGTTCGACTGCCAAGGTCACCGTTTCAAGCGCGGCATCCACCCGCGCCTCGGCGCGCGCGCGCATCTCGCGCGATTCACCAGCGGCGCGTTCGGCCTCACGCTCGGCGCTGACGGCATCGCGCAGCGCCCCCTCGCCCATCGACAGCGAATCAGCAGCCGACGCGCGCCGACGCGCCGCTTCGGTAATGGCATCGGCAAGTTCCGCGCGTTTGGCGGCAATGTCGCTTGGGGCAGTTGCAGCGGTTTTCAGGTCAGCCTCTGCCTCGGCTTTGCGCGCGGCCAATTCCCCCATCCGCCGCACGGCATTTTCCAATCGCTGCTTCCAGCCTGTCACTTCACGGCCAGCATCTTGCATCCGCCGCACCCGCGCCTCGCCTTCGCGGCGCAATTCGTCATGGGCTGACCTGCGCGCCATCATGGTGATGCGCGCGGCCTCGACGGCGATTTTCACCTCATCCACAAGACCGCGCGCTGCGTCCAGATTGGACAGTTCCGCCAGCGCAGATTCGGCTTCGGTCAGCGTAGCTCGGGCCTCGCGCCCTTCGTCGTGATGCCGCGCCTGCGCCAATTGCGCCGCCTCTAATCGGCCTTGGGCCAGTGATGTTTCGGCCTCGGCGCGGGCCAAGGCGCGGGCAAGATCGGCCATATGGGCATCGGCGGCGCGCCGCGCCTCGCGCGCCATCTGATCGGCGCGGGTCAATTCGGTCAGGCGCGTTTGCGCCGCATTATGCGCTTGGCTTGCCGCCAGCAATCGGGCCTCGATTTGATCTAATTCGGCGCGCACCATCGCCAAGCGGTTGCGCTGCACCAAACGCTGCGCCGCTGCCGAAGGGGCGTCTTTGCCCGCCACGCGCAGCCCGTCCCAGCGGAACAAATCCCCCTCGCGCGAGACAAGCCGTTGCCCCGCCGACAACAAAGGTTGCAGCAAAGCCCCTTTGTCTGCCGCAATCAGGCCGATTTGCGCCAAGCGGCGGGCCAAAACTGGCGGCGCTTGCACATGAAGGGCCAAAGGCTCGACACCGGCGGGCAAAGCGAGCGCGTCAATCAAATCGGGCAGCCGCGCCCAACCTGTCTGGCCACTGGCCCCGATTTCGGGATTGCGCAGATCATCGGCCAGCGCCGCACCCAAGGCCAATTCGTATCCCGCCGTGACCTGTAACGCATCCAGCACTTGGCCCGAATCACCTGACTCGCGTTCAACAAGTTTTGCCAAGGCGGCGACTTCGGCGCGCAAGGCCGCAGCTTCCCCGTCCGCTTCGGATTTTGCGCCCCGGGCCTCGGCCTCGCGCGATTGTGCGTCCATGCGGGCAGATTCGGCATCAACAACAGCGGCTTCGGCGTTTTGGGCCAATTCCGCTGCATCAGCCAGCGCCTGAGAGGCGGAATCAAAGGCGGATTTCACCGCAACAAGCGCCGCCTCTTGCTGCTGTCGGGCCGCACTGGCGCGGGCGGTTTCCGCTTCAGCCTTTGCAAGGCGCGCGCCCGCATCTGCCATCAGGCGCTGGGCCGATTGATGACGCGCCGCCAATCGCGCGGCATCCTCTGTCGCATCACTAAGCCGCGTTTCAATAGCGCTTAAGGCTGCCGAAGCCTCACGCGCGGCATCATTCGTTTGCGCAAGCTTCGCCTCATGCCCTTCATGAGCGCGGGTCAATTGGGCCAACTCCCATTCCAACCG
>CAXNIF010000250.1:0-3516 GCA_964202345.1 Cypionkella sp. | reverse complement strand
GGGCGCGCAGGCCCTGTTTGGCGAGAAATACGGCGATGAAGTGCGCGTTGTGTCCATGGGGCGGCTAGAGGGATCGGGCAAGGGCGCGGATAAGGCCACCTATAGTTTGGAACTGTGCGGCGGCACCCATGTGGCGCGCACGGGGGATATTGGGGCCTTTGTTTTGCTGTCTGATTCTGCCTCCTCTGCGGGCGTGCGCCGGATCGAGGCGCTGACAGGGCAGGCGGCGCTGGATCATCTTTCGGCGCAAGACAAACGGCTGGCCGATGTGGCAAATGCCCTGAAAACCACGCCCGCCGATGTGCTGGCCCGCGTCAGCGCCCTGCTCGACGAGCGCCGCGCGCTGGCCAATGAAGTGGCGCAATTGCGCCGCGATTTGGCGATGAGTGGTGGTGCCAAAGGCGCTGCTGAGGCGGAAGACATCAATGGAATCAAACTTATCGCTCAAACCCTATCGGGCGTGTCGGGCAAAGACCTGCCCGCGCTGATCGACCAGTTCAAGGCGCAAATCGGGTCGGGCGCGGTGGTGCTGATTGCCGATACGGGGGGCAAACCCGCCGTGGCGGCGGGGGTGACCAGCGATTTGACAGATCGTCTATCGGCCGTGACGCTGGCCCGCGCCGCCGCCGAAGCTTTGGGCGGCAAAGGCGGCGGTGGCCGCCCCGATATGGCGCAGGCGGGGGGGAATGATTTTGCTCTGGCGGGTGCAGCGCTGGACGCTGTTCGCGCCGCGATGAAAGGATAGACAATGCCAACCGCCCTATGGATTGCCCATGTCGAAGTAACCAACCCCGACGCTTACGCCGAATATGCCAAGGGCGCGACTCTGGCCATCGCCGCCCATGGTGGGGTATTTCTGGCGCGCGGCGGCAATTATGTGCAACTTGAAGGGCGCGATCGCCCGCGCAATGTAGTGGCGCGGTTTCCGTCGCTGCAAGCGGCGGTGGATTGCTACAATTCGCCCGAATACCAGGCGGCGCTGGCCCACGCCAAAGGGGCCAGCACGCGCGATTTGATGGTGGTTGAGGAAATCGAATAACCGCTAACCCTCAAAACCTAATCCGTTGAAACAAAAGGCCCAAGCAGTGCTTGGGCCTGTTTCATCAATCGCCTTTGCGCGTGTTGCGCTTGCGGTCATTCGGGTCCAGCCAACGCTTGCGCATCCGCACCGATTTGGGCGTGACTTCCACCAGCTCATCATCGTCAATATAGGAAATGCACTGTTCCAGCGACAGTTTCACGGGCGTGGTCAGGCGCACGGCCTCGTCGGTGCCGCTGGCGCGCACGTTGGTCAATTGCTTGCCCTTAAGGGGGTTCACCTCTAGGTCATTGTCGCGGCTATGCTCGCCGATAATCATGCCCGTATAGACATTTTCCTGCACGCCAATAAAGAAATGGCCGCGATCTTCCAGTTTCCACATGGCATAGGCCACCGACTGGCCCGTCTCCATTGAAATCAGCACGCCCTGACGGCGGCCTTCAATCGCGCCCTTATGCGGCGCCCAGCCGTGGAACACGCGGTTCAAAACGCCTGTGCCGCGCGTATCGGTCATGAATTGGCCGTGATAGCCAATCAAGCCGCGCGAAGGGACATGCGCGATGATCCGCGTCTTGCCCACGCCGGCGGGTTTCATCTCGATTAGATCACCCTTGCGCGGGCCCGTCAGCTTTTCAATCACGGGGCCGGTGTAATCATCATCGACATCAATGGTGACTTCTTCGATAGGTTCATGGCGGACGCCGTCAATCTCTTGATACAAAACGCGCGGGCGCGAGATGGACAGCTCGAACCCTTCGCGGCGCATGTTTTCAATCAACACGCCCATTTGCAATTCGCCGCGCCCCGCCACATCAAAAGCGTCGCCGCCGGGGGTGTCGGTGACTTTGATCGCCACGTTCACTTCGGCCTCGCGCATCAAACGCTCGCGGATCACGCGGGATTGCACCTTGGTGCCCTCTTTGCCAGCCAGCGGCGAATCATTGATGCCAAATGTCACCGAAATTGTTGGCGGATCAATGGGTTGGGCGGGAAGGGCGGTGTCAATTTCCAGCGCGCAAAGCGTATCGGCCACGGTGGCCTTGGTCATCCCCGCCAGGGTGACGATATCGCCCGCTTCGGCGGCGTCAATCGGGGTTTGCACCAAACCGCGATAGGCAAGCACCTTTGACACGCGAAATTGTTCGATTTTTTCGCCGGTGCGCGACAAGGCTTTAATGGTCTCGCCCGCCTTCAGCGTGCCCGCTTCAACCCGGCCCGTCAGAATACGGCCAATGAAAGGGTCGGCCGAAAGGGTGGTGGCCAGCATCTGGAACGGCTCGCTGCGGCGGGCAACTTGCGCGGGCTGCGGGACGTGTTTCAGCACCAGATTGAACAGCGCCGAGAGGTCTTTGCGCGGCCCATCCAATTCCGTATCGGCCCAGCCAGAGCGCCCCGAGGCATAAAGATGCGGGAAATCAAGCTGCTCGTCGGTGGCGCCCAAATTGGCGAATAAATCAAACACTTCGTTCAGCGCGCGGGCAGGTTCGGCGTCGGGCTTATCGACTTTGTTCAAAACCACAATGGGGCGCAGCCCCAGCGCCAGCGCCTTAGAGGTGACGAATTTTGTTTGCGGCATCGGGCCTTCGGCGGCATCCACCAGCAAGACCACCCCGTCCACCATCGACAAGATACGCTCGACTTCGCCGCCAAAATCGGCGTGGCCGGGCGTGTCGACGATATTGATGCGCATACCATCCCATTCCAAACTGGTGCATTTGGCCAAAATGGTGATCCCGCGCTCGCGTTCGATATCATTGCTGTCCATGGCGCGTTCGGAAACGGCTTGGTTTTCGCGGAAACTGCCAGATTGTTTCAGCAGTTCATCGACGAGGGTGGTTTTGCCATGGTCGACGTGCGCGATAATGGCGATGTTGCGAAGCTCCATCGGGCGTTCTCTTTCAGGTTTCTGCGGTTGCCTGCGCCATACACCGCCCTTTGCCGAAAGGCCAGCCTTATCCGCGCAGGATCTCGCGCGCCCGAGAATGGTGCTGCGCGATCACCATAGGGGCCAGCACAGCGCGGGCCGCGCCGTCACCTGTCGCACTCAGCACATAGCGCGGGCGGGGGTTTCACACCCCCGCGCGGCCACAAGCGGCCGCGTCCCCCGTGGGATATTTTAAAAGAGAAGAATGAGCTTCCTCAAGAAAATACCGCGCATAGACGTTTGCGCGCAAGCGCGATGACTACTCCGCCCCCAAGCTGCAGAGTGATCAGACTGGACGGTTACGATAATTCGGTACCAATGTCAGAAGATATGCAGGTCAGTTTTCCAAAAACCCGAACATGGGCATCGAGCGCCCGTGCCACACTGACCTTGGAAATGCTGGTTGAGCTACTCCCCGATCTTTGGACAGATTTCCGGCTTGTTTAAGCTACTGCCTGGACCTGCCGATCAGTTTGGGTTTCATTGAAGTAAACCACGGCGGGCGGTTGTCCGCCATGGGCAGTGTGAGGGCGTTGGTGGTTATAGAAGTTCA
>CAXNIF010000249.1:0-3517 GCA_964202345.1 Cypionkella sp. | reverse complement strand
TCACCTTATTGCCCAAACGCTCGCCATTCGGGATGATGATTTGCGCGTTGGATGCGCGTTCCGTCACCGTCTGCCCCGCCATTTCGTTATAGCGGTTCAGACGCGCCTTGCCCTTGGATTGCCGCGCCTTGGTGCCAGAGCGGATCCATTCCAATTCTTTCTCCAGCGCCTTTTGCTTGGACTTATCCTCGCGCGCCTCTTGCTGCATGCGTTTGGCTTTTTGATCCAGCCAAGCCGAATAATTCCCCTCATAAGGAATGCCGCGCCCGCGATCGAGTTCCAAAATCCAGCTGGTGATGTCATCTAGGAAATAGCGGTCGTGCGTGACGATCAAAATCGTGCCCTTGTAATCGATCAGGTGCTTTTGCAGCCAAGCGATGGATTCTGCGTCTAGGTGGTTGGTGGGCTCGTCCAGCAGCAGCATTTCGGGCTTTTCCAGCAGCAGCTTGCACAGGGCGACGCGGCGACGCTCGCCGCCCGACAGGGTTTCAACATCGGCATCATCGGGCGGGCAGCGCAGCGCGTCCATGGCCACGCCCACGGATGCCTCTAGCTCCCACAGGTTTTGCGCGTCAATCTGGTCTTGCAAGGCGGCCATTTCTTCGGCGGTCTCGTCCGAATAGTTCATGGCAAGTTCGTTATAGCGTTCTAAAATGGCGGTCTGCGCGGCCACGCCCAGCATGACATTGCCCTTCACGTCCAAGGACGGGTCAAGGTAGGGTTCCTGCGCCAGATAGCCCACCTTGGCCCCCTTGGCGGCCCAAGCCTCGCCCTTAAAGTCCTTATCAATCCCCGCCATGATCTTCAGCAGCGTCGATTTCCCCGCGCCGTTGACACCGACGACCCCGATCTTGACCCCGGGGAGAAAGTTCAGGTGGATATTCTCAAAGCATTTCTTGCCCCCGGGATAGGTCTTGGACACGCCTTCCATGTGGTAGACATATTGATAGGGGGCCATGAGATTTCTCCTTCGTTCAGGTTTGGGCGGTGTTTAGCGGGAATGGGGGCAAAGGGCTAGGGGGGATTGGCCTTGGTTCAGCCCCAATTCATCGGCCCCGTTGGCCAAGGCCATCGCCTTGGCCATATCGGAGAGGGCGTGCTGAACAGCCGGTGGCCAAAGCCACCGGCCAGCGCCTGCCCTGCGGGGGGCGGGCGCTCCTCGCCCGCCGGGCAGGCACTGGCCTCTGATTAGAGTGCGGCGAGACTCCAGCGGCAATGTGGCCCCTGTGGGCGGGAAAACGCGGGTCGCGTTTTCAGGGTCCGCCCACGGCAAAGTTCGCATATTTCCTTTGTTTCACGGTATCGTTCAAAAACATCGATGCTGTTTGTATGTGCAATTAAAGAAAGATGCTCCAATGACAAGTTGTAGTCTTTTCTTTGCCTATATGGGTCTATTAACTGCCTGACCCGCATCAGCGCATCATCCCAAAGCAAGTCGCGCAGCATCTGCGTCATCATATCCGAGGCCGCCTTCAGCGCATCTACTCTTTCACGCGGCCCACAAAAAAGATAAAGGAAAATGCGCCAGCGCAGCGCAAGTTTGGCGACTTTATAGGTAATGTTTTGAATGATAATGGCATCATTTTCACCGAATTTTTCAGTGTAGTGCTTGTGCATTTCTTCATTTATCTGATTTATGATCTTACCGTAACTCCAACTTATGCGCCCCTGCCCACAATTTAAGGAAATGCGACTTTCCACTGCCCCACGGGCCGTCTAGCGCGATGACAAGGGGTTGTTCGGTGCGGTCAACCAAATCCGTCAGGCGTTGGCCAAACTCGCCCCTGTTCAGCAGATCCAACTTGTGGCCATTGTCATCAACATCGTTGAATCCTTTGGTTCCAATCTCAAATTTCGGTTCAATCGGGAATAAATTCATTTTCACACTCCAAGCACGTGCAAGAATAGGCTAGCGTCTCTATTATGAGACAAGGTTTTCCAATCGCCTACAAGGGCATGGTGATCGGGCTGTTTGGCGGCTCGTTTGATCCTGCGCATGGGGGGCATGTGCATTTGACGCGGCAGGCGATGGCGCGGATGGGGTTGGATCAGGTGTGGTGGCTCGTCACCCCTGCCAACCCCCTCAAGGCACGCCAGCCCGCGCCGATGGTGGATCGGCTGGCGCGCGCTCGGGACGTGATGGTGCATCCGCGCGTCAAGATCACCGAACTAGAGACGGCGCTGGGCACGCGGGCCACTGCCGATACCATAGACCGATTGCGCGCGATCTATCCAGGGGTGCAGTTTGTCTGGTTGATGGGGGCCGATAACCTTGTGCAATTTCACAAATGGGGGCGCTGGCGGGATATTCTGCGCTCTGTGCCCGTGGGCGTGCTGGCGCGGCCGGGCCACGCGATAGCGGCACGGCTGTCTGTGGCGGCGCAGGCGTTTCATGGTCATCGCCGCGCGCGGCTGGGAAGTTTGCGCGGGCATAAACCGCCCGTTTGGTGCTTTGTGAATATGCCGCTGGTGGACCTGTCGTCGAGCGATATCCGCGCGCGGGGCGAATGGGATCGCGGGGCGATTTAGGTATTTGGGCCAAAATGAAAGCAGGTAAGATGATTGGGCGTCGGGCGATGGTGGCGGGTGGTCTTGCGGCAGTGGCTGCGCCCGCCTTGGGGCAAACACGGCCAAAGCCGCGCCCTGACCCTGCCCAGCGCGAGGACGGCGCTTCGCGGGCCTGTGCGGCGGCGATTGCGGCGGCAAACTTGGGCGGGCGCGTGGGCTATGCAGTGGCGGATTTGGCCACGGGCCGCGTTTTGGCGGGGCTGAACGCGCAAGTGCCGATGCCGCCCGCATCGGTGGCCAAGGCGGTGACGGCTTTGTTTGCGCTGGAACACCTTGGCGCAGAGCGGCGCTTTTCCACGCGGCTTTTGGCCACAGGGCCTGTGCAAGGCGCGGTGTTGCAGGGCGATTTGATTCTGGCGGGCGGGGGCGATCCCAGTTTGGACACCGACCGCTTGGGCGATTTGGCCCAAGCTCTTGCCCAAACGGGCCTGCGGCGCATTATGGGGCGGTTTTTGGTCTGGGGCGGCGCCTTGCCCTTTGCCGCGCAAATCGCCGCGGATCAGCCCGATTTTGTGGGCTATAACCCCGCCGTCAGCGGGTTGATGCTGAATTACAACCGCGCCAATTTTGTCTGGACGGCAGGGGGCGGCACTTTGGCGGTCAATGCCGAAGGCAAACGCTTTGTGCCGCCCGTGCGCAGCGTGGCGGTTGCGGCGGCGATGCGCGATGCGCCGCTTTATGTCTATGAGGCGCGCGACCCCACCGAACGCTGGAGCGTGGCCGCCCCCGCCTTGCGCAAGGATGGCTCGCGCTGGTTGCCCGTGCGTGCGCCTTTGCGCTATGGGGGGGATGTGTTTGGCGCGCTTTGCGCCGCACAAGGGATCACCTTGCCGCAGGCGGGCGAGATCACCACCCTGCTGGCGCAAGCGCAGCTTTTGGCCCAAGACAATAGCGAGAGTTTAGCGCTGCTGCTCAAGGGCATGCTGAAATATTCAACCAATATCACCGC
>CAXNIF010000248.1:0-3523 GCA_964202345.1 Cypionkella sp. | reverse complement strand
TATGTTTGATGGCCGTTTTGGCCATGGAGCCCAAAACCATTTTGCTGGACGAACCCTTTGCAGGGCTGGACATGCCCACGCAAATCCGCCTTGCGCGCCGTCTTTCTGCCCTGCCCCAGCAGATCATCACCATCAGCCATGACCCCGCCAGCGCCGCAAGTGCCGATCGCGTGATTTGGCTCGAGGCCGGGTGCCTTCAGATAGACGGGCCACCCGATTTGGTGCTGCCCGCCTTTACCGCCGCCATGCTGGAAAAGGGCGCCGCAGATGCTGACACTGACCTTTCCTGAAAAAACTTGGGCGCATGAGCTGTCCGCGGCGCGCAAATTGGCCGCTCTTTCCTTGGCGACAATGGGACTGTTCGCGCTGACAACGCCCTTGCATTTGGCGCTTGCCGCCTTTGGCGCGGCGGCGCTGATCGCCAGCGGCGGGGGTCAATTTGCCCGCGCGGCCCTGCGCCCATTGGTCATGCTTTGGCCCTTTGTCGCCATTGTGGCGGGCTGGCATCTTTGGCTGCAAGAGGCGGCGGGCGCGGCGATTATCTTGCGGATGCTGACTGCCGTGGCGCTGGCCAATTTCGTCACCATGACCACGCGCCTTTCCGATATGATTGCGGTGCTGGAATGGCTGCTTCGCCCATTATCGCGGCTGATCCCGCCCGCCCGTCTGGCCCTTGCTATCGCTTTGACCATCCGCTTCATCCCCGTCATGCTGCTGCGCGCAGAGGCGCTGGCACTGGCATGGCGCGCGCGCAGCGCCAGACCTGCCCGCTGGCGCATTTTGCCCGCCTTGACCCTATCGGCACTAGACGATGCCGCCCGCGTGGCCGAAGCCTTGCGCGCGCGGGGTGGGGTGGATTAGGGGCGGGGTGGACTAGGCCAAAGCCCCCCGCTAGACAGGCGCAAATTAAAGGAGACTGCCCGATGGAAAAATCATTCGTCCACATCGCTCTTTTCGCCGCGCTGATCGCCATTCTGGGACTGATCCCAAAGATTGATCTGATCTCTGGCGTGCCGATCACGGCACAATCGCTGGGCATTATGTTGTGCGGCACGGTGCTGGGCGCGCGCAAAGGGGCGCTGGCGGTTTTGCTGTTTCTGGTGCTGGTCGCCGCCGGCCTGCCGCTGTTGTCAGGCGGTCGCGGCGGGCTTGGCGTGTTTGCGGGGCCATCGGTGGGCTATCTGATAGGCTTTCCGATTGCCGCCTTTGTCGCGGGCTGGGTCGTGCAAAACTGGCAAGCGCGGCTGGGGATTGCCGCCTTTGCGGGGGCGGCTGTGGGCGGCGTGGCGCTGTTGAACATCATCGGCATCGCGGGCATGTCGGTCATACTGGACAAAACCTTGCCCGAGGCCGCCCTTCTTGCCGCGCCCTTTTTGGTGGGCGACATCATCAAAGCGGTGCTTGCCGCGCTGATCACAAGGGCCATCGCAAGGATGCGCCCCGATGCGCTGCTGTCACGCGCATAATTTTTTTTCGATGAAGGTGTTTTTTGTGCTGCGGTTAACCTTGCGTTTACCTCATCGCTTTAACGATATGCCTATCCAAAGGGGTAATCACCCATACACCCTTTGGTCACACTGCTTGCAACATGTGAAGACCACCCACCCCAGCACCTCGTCGGCCTTGCGCCGGCGGGGTGCAACCCAATTTGGCCTTATCAATCCCCATTAAGGGCCCAAAACCGCGCCGGGATTCATGATGCCCAAAGGGTCAAGCGCGGCCTTGATCGCGCGCATGGCGGCAATTTTGGCCACGTCGCCATAGCGGGCCAGATCATCAACCTTCAGCCGCCCCAGCCCATGCTCTGCCGAAACAGACCCGCCCATGTCATGCACGATATCATGCACCAAGGATTTGATTTTATGCCTTTTTTCGGCATAATCCGCCGCCGTGCGCCCGCGCGCGGGAAACACATTATAGTGCAAATTGCCATCGCCCACATGGCCAAAACAATTGATCCGCATATCGCCCAGGGCCGCCAATTCGCGGTCAGCGCGGGTGATAAAATCAGGGATCATCGACAAAGGCACCGAAATATCATGGCTCGACACCGCGCCAATGGCGCGATTGGCCAAGGGGATGCTTTCGCGGATTCGCCACAAGCCAGCCGCTTGGGCGGCGCTGGCGGCGATCACCCCATCATCGCTTAGACCCGATTCGCAGGCGGCGGCAAACAGCGATTCTAGCTGCGCATCCGCATCGCCCAAACCTGCGGGCAGGCCAATTTCCACCAAGACCAGCCAGCCATGTTTTGCCGCAAGGGGCTGGGCAACGTCGGGCATTGTTTCGGCCAAAAAATCCAGGCCTTGCTGGCCGATCAGTTCAAAGGCGGAAATCATCCCCGCCAGCCGCAATTCGGCCAAGGCCAGCAGCTCTAGCGCCGCTTGGGGACTGCGCACCGTCAGCAGCGCCGTGGCCGTCGAGGCGGGCGCGGGAAACAGGCGAAGCGCGGCGGCAGTGATAATGCCCAGCGTGCCTTCGGAACCAATCAGCAAATGGCGCAGATCATAGCCCGTATTGTCTTTGCGCAAGCGTTTTAGCCCATGCAGCACCGAACCATCGGGCAAGACCGCCTCTAGCCCCAGCACCAAATCGCGGGCATTGCCATAGCGCAAAACGCCCGTCCCCCCTGCATTGGTGGCCAGATTCCCGCCAATTTGGCACGACCCTTCGGACGCCAGAGACAGCGGAAAAATTCGCCCCATCTGCGCCGCATGGCGCTGGACATCGGCCAAGATCATCCCAGCCTCGACAATGAGGCAATTCTCGGCCAGATGGTGCGCACGCAAGGAATGCATCCGTTCCAGCGAGATCAGCAGCGGCGGTGGGCCGCTGCCTTGCGGCATGATTTGCCCGCCCACCAACCCCGTGGCCCCCGCGATCGGCACGATACCCACCCGCGCCGCCGCGCAAGCGCGCACTATCAGCGCCACTTCTTGGGTAGAGGCAGGGCGCGCCACCCCGCCCGCCATGCCGGCCCAACGCCCGCGCGGCTCTGTGATGTCGCGGGGCGTGGCCGCGCGCATTCCCCCTGGTGCAAGCTGGGCAGACAGGCGGGCGATGAAATCGGCATCAGCGGGGTTCAGCATGGGCCTCTCAGACAGTCATGGCATGGGCCAGTGCGGCAATCGCAAGAGTAGAATTGATGTTGCGCGCGGTTAAGTCAACCTTGCGGGTATCGCCCAGGTGCTGGGCCAATTTTGAACGGCCAATCCCTGCAGGCGCGTGCAGATACACAGCGCGGGGGGAAAAGCTGACCGCTTCGCCTTGCACGGCCAGCGCGCTGATCGTCTTTTGCGCGGCGGCGTCAAACGCTTTGGCCAAAAAGAAAATATGCACCTTTGTCCCATCGGCCGCGCCTTGCGCCTCATAGGGGTTGGCCGCCAAAATTGCCGCATAATCGCGCAAATTAAAATAGAATTGATGCGGCGCAAAGCCAAACCGCAATTTCATACCCTCGGCCAAGGTCTCTTGCAGCCCCGCGACGGGCCCACGAAAAACCACGTTGCCGCTTTGCAAATAG
>CAXNIF010000247.1:0-3524 GCA_964202345.1 Cypionkella sp. | reverse complement strand
CATAGCCTTGGTCAAATATGCCTTGGATCGAAGAAAGCGTTGCAAACAAGCCGCCCATGATCAACCCTTGCAGCAAGAGCGAAGCGCGCACAATGGGCAGGCTGAGCACCTCGCGACCCGAGATATACAAATGCCGCAGTGACAAAGTTTGCCGCCGATCGATTGGTAAGGTCTCTGGCTGGCGCAGCCCCATCCACAGCGCGGTGATCAGCGAAAAGGATGCAATCACCATAAAAATCGCGCGCCAACTTGCCAAGGAGATGATGGCTTGCCCCAACAAGGGGGCAATTGCAGGAACAATCATGAAAATGGTCATGATCACGCTCATGACTTGGGCCATATCGCGGCCTTTGAAAAGATCGCGCACCATCGCCGTTCCCGCCACCCGTGGGGCGGCCGCGCCAAGCCCTTGCAGCAGCCTTGCGGCCAGCAGCGCCTCTAAGGAGGTGGCGGAAAAACTAAGGGCTGCGCCCAAGATAAACAGGGCAGATCCCCCTAATATAACCCATTTGCGGCCAAAACTATCTGACAATGGCCCCATAACGAAAGTGCCCAGCCCCAACCCAAAGACAAAAGACGTCACCACAAGCTGGGCGCGGTTTGGGCTATCTGGGCTTAGCTCTTGGGCAATATCGGGCAAGGCAGGCAACATGGCATCAATAGACAATGCCATAATCGCGTAAAGCGCGGCCATCAGCGCGACAAACTCCGCGCGCGACAATTCTGATCTGCTGGTCATTCAATGCACTTTCAATTTGGCGGTAATTTCAGAAATCACGTCAGCCCAGACATCGGGGGCTTGCGCACCAGACACGACATAGGTTTTGGCAATAAGATAGGTCGGCACCGCCGTGACACCCTTGTGCCGCGCATCGTCGCAGCGCGCGGCGATATCTTCGCCATCAGCATCGCTGCGCAAAAGACGAAAAGTGGCGGCACGGTTCATGCCACTGCCCGCCGCGATATCTGCCAAAACATCCAGCGCACCATTATCGCGCCCTTGCATCCAATAGGCATCAAATAATGCAGCGACCATGGCCGTTTGCACGCCTTCAATTGCGGCCCAGTGGATCAAGCGATGCGCGTTCAGCGTGTTCGCAATGCGCTGGGGTAAATCGGGATTCAAATCCAATCCCTCAGAACGTGCCGTTTCTCGCAAGCGTTCATGCACGGCATTCACGCGCGCAGCGCCGCCAAAAGCGCGCTCCAAATAGCTGCGCTTATCCACACCCTCGATGGGCATGGTGGGGTTTAATTGAAACGGATGCCAAGCAATTGTAAAGGGATGGGCTGGATGATCCGCAAGGGCGCGATCAAGATTTGCTTTGCCCAAAAGACACCAAGGGCAAATTGGATCTATGAATATATCAAGTTGGATCATGGCAAACTCTCGTGTTTTGCTTGTTCTTTGCTGAATGTAGCGCTGGGTCAAGGGGCGGGGCAGGATTTTTGCAAATGTTGCATCGCCACGCGCAATGCGGTATCGCGCACAGCATGTCGAGTGATCCCCAACGCATGATGAAATTGGCCCGCGATAGCGGCGAGACGGCGCCTGCCGCTCCTTTGGATCTGGGCGCGCGGGTGCGCGATTTGCGCCGCGCACGCGGTTGGACTCTTGAGCAAGCGGCCGTTCAAGGCGGACTTGCGCGGTCCACCTTATCGAAAATCGAAAATGGGCAGATGTCTCCCACTTATGATGCGCTGAAAAAACTGGCATTAGGGCTTGGCATATCTGTGCCGCAGCTCTTCTCTCCAGCGCCTGCGCCGCAGTCCTCGGGCCGTATGGTCACCACCAAAAGCGGCGAAGGGCAGGCCCATGCCACCTCGACCTATGAGCACGAACTCTTGGCCGCGCAATTGCACAAAAAGCAAATGCTGCCCTACCGCGCCATCATACGCGCGCGGCAGATCGAAGATTTCGCAGGCTGGGTGCGCCATGATGGTGAAGAATTCTTATATGTGTTGACGGGTGTTGTGCGACTGTTCACCGAATTCTATGAGCCTGTGGATTTGCGGCGCGGCGATAGCGCCTATTATGACGCCGCAATGGGGCATAATGTGATTTCCGTATCCGAAGACGATGCCAGCGTTCTTTGGGTGACGTCGCAAACATAAGCTCGGCGCTTGACCCCAAGGATTTCGCAGCGCAATCTCGATCTGCGTTGAGCTTGAATATGGGAGGTCGCGATGCGCTATGCCGTAATGACCGACATTCACGCGAATCGCGAAGCCTTTGACGCCGTCATGGCGCAGGCTTCGCAGCATGCGGTCGATCAATGGGTCTTTTTAGGGGATATGGTCGGCTTTGGCCCCGATCCAGGCTATGTTGTAGATGAAATCGAGGCCATGGTCGCCCAAGGCGCTGTGGCCATTCGCGGCAATCATGACCGTTTTTTACCCACAGATCCCGCCCAATTGAACCCAGCCGCGCGGCGCGTGGTTGATTGGACAGTGGACAGGTTGAATGCCCGGCAAAAGCTGTTTTTGTCCGAAAGGCCGCTCACCTCGCGCCTGGGCGATATGCTTTTCGTTCATGCCGGGGCATATGCCCCCCAAGATTGGCCCTATATCAAGGGCGCGCAAGAGGCCGAGCGCAGTTTTGCCAGCACCGATGCCCGACTTACCCTATGCGGGCACAGCCATGTGCCGCATCTTTATTCACTGGGCGGGCAGATTGCCGCCCATAACATCGTAAAGGATGTTGTGATTTCTTTAGCGACAGATCAACGCTGGTTGGCCATCGTTGGGGCCGTCGGCATGCCGCGCGATGGGCGCGCCGTGGGGCATTACTGTATTCTGGATCCCGACAAAGCAGAGATTTCATTTCATGAAACCCCTTATGATGCAGAAAAAACTGCCCAAAAAATTCGCGCCGTAGGCATGCCCCTTGCACGGCATTTTGGCCTGCTTCGGCTTAGCTAGCAGGCCATGGGCCTGCTCGCTGTTTTTGCGTTTATTCTTGGAACCACCACAGTTCTGGCTGAAAGCCAAGCCAATCGCCATAGATCGGCAAACGGTCTGGAAAACGCAGCGCCTTGATATGGGCAAGGCGTGATTTGTCAGAATACCACATCGGAATAACATAGCGCCCTGCTGTCAAAATGCGATCCAACGCCTGCGTTGCTGCGACAAAATCCTTGCGGTCACTGGCAGATACCATGGCCGTAATCATCGCCTCTGCGGCGGGCATATTCATGCCCATCCAATTGCGCGTGCCAGGTTCGTTGACGCCGCCCGCGCCCCAGTAAAGCGTTTGCTCATTGCCGGGGCTTAGGGAAAGGCTGCGCACATAATGCGTCATGTCAAAGTCATAGGCCGTTGTGCGCTCTTTGTACTGTGCCGAATCCACGCTTGTTACTTTTGCCTCAATGCCCAGACGTTTGAGCGCCTCGACATAGATGTTCGCCGCCGCGATCATATCGTCTTGGCCGTTTGTGAGCAAAATCTCAAAGGTGAATGGCGCGCCAGAGGCATCTTTCAGCGCACCATCTTGCACCGTCCAGCCCGCCTGATCCAGCAATTCG
>CAXNIF010000246.1:0-3538 GCA_964202345.1 Cypionkella sp. | reverse complement strand
ACAAGAGCAAGCAGCCCGCCCCGCGCTGGGAGGATTTGCGCCCGCGCATGATTTCGGCGCTGGTGCTGTTGGTGATTGGCGCGGTAGAGGTTTGGCTGGGTGGTTGGCCATTTTTGCTGTTTATTATGGCCTTGGTCGGCGCGATGATTTGGGAATTGGCGCGCCTTTCTCGCCCCGAAGCCCCCAATCTGGCCATGGCCATCGGTCTGCTGGCGGCGCTTCTTTTGTTTTTAGATGAAGGTTGGCCCAAATGGACGGGGTGGGTTTTGGTGCCGGCGGTGCCATTTTTGTTTTTGCTGCCATTCTTCGCAGTGCCGCGTTGGCCGATGGCGAAAACCTGCGCGCTAATTGCCTTGGGCATCATGACGGCAGGTCATGGGTTGTTTGACTTGCGACAAACCGAAGGGGCCATGGCCATTTTATGGGTCTTGGGCATCGTGGTTGTGTCCGATGTTGGAGGCTATTTTGCGGGCCGTCTTTTGGGGGGGCCAAAGTTTTGGCCAGCCATTAGCCCAAAGAAAACATGGTCTGGCACCGTGGCGGGCTGGATTGGGGCCGCGCTTTGGGGCGCGGTATTTGTGTATTTGGGCTATGGCACGTGGACGCTTATCGTTGTCTCGCCCGTGATCGCCTGCGCGGGTCAATTGGGTGATATTGCCGAAAGCTGGCTGAAACGGCGGGCGGGGGTCAAGGACAGCTCTGGATTGATCCCCGGTCATGGCGGGGTCATGGATCGTTTTGACGCCTTGGTTGGGGCGATGTTGGCGGTTATGGCCTTGCAGCTTTTTGCGCCCAGCCTGATTAGCCTTTCGATGGGGGGCTAGATGCGGCGCATTTCCATTTTTGGTGCCACGGGGTCGATTGGGCAATCGACCTATGATCTGATCTGCGGTGCGGGCGGGGCAAAGACATTTGAAACCGTTGCTCTGACCGGGGGGCGCAATATTGACCTTTTGGCGCAGATGGCGCGGGAATTGCGCGCGCAAATCGCAGTCACGGCCCATGAGGATTGTTTGGACGCGCTGCGCGCGGCCCTTGCGGGCAGTGATGTGCAAGCCGCCGCGGGCGCAAGCGCCATCATCGAGGCCGCCGCACGCCCTGTTGATTGGTTCATGAGTGCGATTATTGGCAATGCGGGGCTTGCACCCAGTTTTGCCGCGCTCAAATCATGTAAAACCTTGGCCTTGGCCAATAAAGAAAGTCTTGTCTCAGCCGGCGGGTTGCTGATCGCTGCCGCCAAGCAGAACAATTGCACCATTTTGCCCGTGGATAGCGAACATTCGGCCATTTTTCAGGCCCTCGTGGGCGAGGATCTGGCCGCAGTGGAACGTGTGGTCATCACGGCCTCAGGCGGCGCATTTCGCGATTGGCCGCTGGAAAACCTTGCCAAGGCCAGCGTGGCGCAGGCATCTCAGCATCCCAATTGGGATATGGGCCAGCGCATTACGATTGATTCTGCCTCTATGTTTAACAAAGCCATGGAAGTTATTGAGGCAAAAGAGTTTTTCGGATTAAGTCCCAGTCAAATAGAGGTGATTATTCACCCGCAATCCATTATTCATGCCATGGTCGGTTTTGCCGATGGCGCGGTGATGGCCCATCTGGGCGCGCCCGATATGCGCCATGCGATTGGCTATGCGCTGAACCATCCATCCCGCAGACCCTTGCCCGTGGCAAGGCTGGATCTGGCGGCAATTGGTGCCTTGAGCTTTATCGCGCCCGATTTGAACCGATATCCCGCTTTGCGGCTGTGCCGCGACGTTATGCAGACGGGCGGCGGCGCGGGGGCGGTGTTCACGGCCGCCAAAGAAGTGGCTCTTGATGCCTTCGTGGCGGGGCAAATTGGATTTATGGATATGGCGGCTGTGGTTGCGGGGGCGCTTTCCCGCCTATCGAGTGAATTACCCTTGCAAAATGCGCCCCAAACTCTTGAGCAAGTGTTGGAAATAGACCATCTGACTCGGGTGCGGGCAGGCGAAATTGCCGCGCATTTAGTCAAGGGACAATGACATGACCGCAATTCTGGGCGAGATGGCGCAACTGGGCTGGACATTGGCGGCTTTCTTGCTCGCCTTGGGCATTATCATCGCCGTGCATGAATATGGCCATTATATTGTTGGCCGATGGACGGGTATCAAAGCCGAGGTGTTCAGCTTGGGCTTTGGCCCTGTTGTGGCCTCGCGCATGGACCATCGGGGCACACGTTGGCAATTGGCGGCGATACCATTGGGGGGATTTGTGCGCTTTAAGGGCGATGCTGATGTTGCCTCTGCCCAGCAAACAGCGGCGCAAGACTCCCCCCAAGGCCATGCCCGCGATACAATGGCAGGGGCACCGCTTTGGGCGCGCGCGTTGACGGTTGCGGCAGGGCCTGCGTTCAACTTTGTTTTGTCTTTTGCGATCTTTGTTGTGATGACACTGGCCATGGGTTTGGCCGCTGATCGCCCAATTGTGGGCCAGTCCTATCCCATGCCGCAAAATCAAGGTCTGGTGAAGGGGGATATTATTTTGGCGATCAACGCTGCGCCCACCCCTGATATTGAGACATTTTATACCATCGCCGATCAACTTGCCCCTAGCGGGCAGGTCAGTTACACGATCGAACGCGGTGGCCAAGTGCAAGAGCTGATTGCCGGTCACCCCATCCCGCCCCGCGCGGCATCTGTCCATCTAAAGAGTGCCGCATTTGGCGCGGGAATGCAGGCAGGCGATGTGGTGATGTCAATTGACGGCACCCCGATCCATGCCTTTTCCCAATTGCCAATCGCGGTTGAGGCTTCGCAAGGCGCGCCTTTGGCCCTGACGGTTTGGCGCGAAGGGCGCGGCGAGATGGCCGTAACCCTGACGCCGAATCGGCGCGATATTCCACTGGCAGACGGCGGTTTTGAAACGCGCTGGATGATCGGCCTGTCGGCAGGGCTTTTGTTCGAAGCCGAGAGGCGCAATGCTGGTTTGTTGGAGGCGGTGCAGCTTGCAGCAAGGCAAGTTTGGGCCGTGGTCAGTGGCACGTTTTCGGGTATTGCCCATATGATCCGCGGTGAGATTAGCACCTGTAACATTTCTGGTCCAGTTGGCCTTGCCTCGGCGATGGGGCAAGCGGCGAGCACGGGGATTGAAACCTTTGTCACCATGCTGGCGATGGTTTCCCTAGGGGTTGGTATTTTGAACTTGCTGCCCATACCGGTCTTGGACGGCGGGCATCTGGTCTTTTTCGCCTATGAGGCGCTGACGCGGCGCAAACCCAACCCAAGGGTGTTGAACGTCGCAGTTGTGATGGGTTTATTCCTTGTGCTGGTTTTGATGGCCTTTGCTCTTGGCAATGACATCACTTGCACATAACGAACCTTGGCCACGGCTGGTTGATGATGTGATTGTTGCCACAAAATCTAGAGAACTTGCCTTGGGTCTTTGACAAGTCCGCTTTTGCGCGGTAGTTATCCCCAGAGTTATACGGCTATAAACTACAATTTGTCACGCATAGGGGACGGCCTGTCATGAACCTCGTATTCACCAAATTTGTCCGGCGCAAAAATCTGGC
>CAXNIF010000245.1:0-3546 GCA_964202345.1 Cypionkella sp. | reverse complement strand
CTCTGGGTCAAGCAAGACCGACCTTGTGTCTGCTTGCTTCATCCAAGCGCTGATGGTTTGCAATTCGCTTTCGAAAGTTTCGGAAATCAATTCCCCCAAAAAGCGCCCAGCGTAGCCCACGCGCTGGGCCCGCAGCAAAGGGGATGATCCATCAGAGCCAAAATGCCAGGGGCGATTTTGCATCGACATATCGCGCGAATGCGTCAGCGCGGCGGCGTTCAGCGCGGCGCTGAATTGCACTTGCGGCGTGTTTGTGGCGCGGCGAAGGGCGTTGATGGCATCCAAGGTGCGAAAGGGAATCGCCTGCGCCTGCTCGGCGCTAATGCGGTAAAGTCCTGTTCTTGGCGCGGGCGCATTGGCCATGGCCGCGCCACCCCATCTGCCACAGGCCCCAAGGCCAAGGCCCAAAATCCCAAGGGCCAGCGCGTTTCGTCTGTTCATCTGCTTACCCATCCATCGGCTTTTGCCGCCGCTAGGGTTGTTTAACGGGTCTTGTGGTGCTGTGCAAATCAAAGCGCATCACCAAGAATTGCGACAGGGCAAGAAAACTGCTATTTTCCAACCATTGAAGAAAAGGAGATCAACGAATGAGCGTTGACAAGAACGTCATCAATCGCAGAGCCGTCACCGGCGCTTTGGTCGCGGCCAGCCTTGGCTGTGCCGCCTTGCCCGCATTGGGGCAAACGGCCTTTCCAAATAATACCACGGAAATGGACCCGCAGCGTGATGCGGCCAAGAATAACATATCCAGTTTCCGCATGCTGCGCTGGGAAAATTATTTTTCCAACATCAAAAATGGTGCGATTTTGGCCGACATTACCTCGCGCGCGTTGCATTTTTGGTCTGAAGATCAGTCGATTTACCGGCTTTACCCCTGTTCTGTGCCTTTGTCGGAGGAATTGACCCGAAAAGGCAATACCACTGTGGTGCAAAAGGTGGTGGCACCTTCGTGGCGGCCAACCCCGTCGATGAAGCTGCGCAATCCCGAATGGCCCGATGTTGTTGAAGGGGGTTCGCCAGATAACCCATTGGGAACACATGCTTTATATCTGGGATGGACCTATTTTCGCATTCATGGCACCCATGATACGCGCAAAATTGGGCGTCGCTCGTCAAATGGGTGCATTGGGCTTTACAATGAACATATCCAAGATCTGTTCGGATTGAGTAAAATCGGCACGCAAGTGTTGCTAATTTGACGACAAGCGGCTGCTTCCGATTCATCATGCTGAAATCCGCATTGCATTTCCCGCGCCAGACAGAGTAAGCACGCACTACGAGGAATAGTCTTGGGTGCGTGCCGTCGCCTCTGCAAAATTGGCGGCATGCTGAAAACTGGAGATAAACTATGAAAAAGATCGCTCTTGCTGCCGCTTTGTCGGTTGCTGCTACTTCCGCTTTCGCTGGTGGCGCTCCTGAAGCAATGCCTGAAGAAGTCAAAGGCGCTTCGTCTTCGGCTGGTGGTTACATTGTACCACTGCTGTTGATCGTTGCATTGGCTGTTGCTGCAAGCCAGTAATTCATTCTTGAATTGCGAAAAAGGTGGTTGTTCATTCAACCACCTTTTTTTTCGACGTAATGAAAAAGCCCGCAGTCACCTGCGGGCTTTTCTTTTGGATGGCCGCTTAGGGAATCAGATGCGCGATGATGGCATCTGCCGCCTGTTCGGCGGATAGCTGCGTTGTATCAATACGCAATTCGGGATTTTCGGGCGCCTCATAGGGCGAATCAATGCCCGTAAAGTTCTTGAGCTGACCCGATCTTGCCTTTTTATACAGGCCCTTGACGTCGCGGCGTTCGGCCTCGTCTAGGGTGGTGTCGATATGAATCTCGACAAACTCACCCGGTTGCATCATCGCGCGCACCATGTCGCGCTCGGCGCGGAACGGCGAGATGAAGGCCGTGATGACGATCAGCCCTGCATCTGTCATCAGCTTGGCCACTTCGCCCACGCGGCGGATGTTTTCGACACGGTCGGCATCACTAAAGCCAAGGTCTTTGTTCAACCCATGCCGCACATTATCCCCGTCCAACAAGAATGTATGGCGGTTCATCCGCGCCAATTTCCGTTCGACGATATTGGCAATGGTCGATTTTCCCGCGCCCGACAGACCTGTCAGCCACAGCACGGCGGGCTTTTGGTTTTTCATGCCGGCGTGATGCTCGCGCGAGATGTCGGTGGCTTGCCAATGGATATTTTGCGCGCGCCGCAAGGAGAAGTGGATCATCCCCGCCGCCACGGTGGCGTTGGTCATCTTGTCGATCAAGATAAACCCGCCCAAATCGTGGTTGGCGCTGTAGGCTTCAAAGGGAATCGCGCGGTCGGTGGTGATGTTGCACACGCCGATGGCGTTCAAATCCAGCGTCTTGGCCGCGAGATGTTCCAGCGTGTTGACGTTCACCTGATATTTCGGATGGGCAACCGTTGCCGACACCGTTTGCGCGCCAATTTTCAGCCAATAGGGCCGCCCTGGCAACATTTCTGCCTCGTCCATCCAGACGATGGTGGTTTCAAACTGGTCAGACACCTCGCAAGGGTCGGCAGCGGTTGTGATGATTTGCCCGCGCGAGCAATCAATTTCATCGGCCAAGCATAGCGTCACCGATTGCCCTGCAACCGCCTGCGGCAAATCCCCGTCCATGGTGACAATGCGCGACACCGTCGAAGTTTTGCCCGAAGGCAGCACCCGAATCGCATCCCCTTGACGGATCACGCCGCTGGCGATCATGCCCGAAAAGCCGCGAAAATCCAAATTGGGGCGGTTCACCCATTGCACGGGCAGACGAAACGCCTTGGCCTGATCGGCCGTTGTGTCCAGCTCGACCGTTTCCAAATGGGGCAACAGGGCGGGGCCATGATACCACGGCATGTTTTCCGACGCGGCGGTGATGTTATCCCCCTTAAAGCCCGAAATCGGCATAGGGGTGAAATGGGTCATCCCGATGCTGGTGGCAAATTCGGTGTAGTCGGCCACAATGCGATCATAAACGGCACGGTCATAGCCGACCAAATCCATTTTATTCACGGCCAAGACCACATTCTTGATGCCAATCAACTGCACCAAATAGCTGTGGCGGCGGGTTTGGGTCAAAACGCCTTTGCGCGCGTCAATCAAGATCACGGCCAGATCGGCGGTAGAGGCCCCCGTCACCATATTGCGGGTGTATTGCTCGTGGCCGGGGGTGTCGGCGACGATAAACTTGCGTTTTTCGGTGGCGAAAAAGCGGTAAGCCACGTCAATGGTGATGCCTTGCTCGCGCTCGGCGGCCAGACCATCCACCAACAGGGCAAAGTCGATGTCCGCGCCTTGCGTGCCAACCTTTTTGCTATCGGCCTCTAGGGCGGCAAGCTGATCTTCGAAAATCATCTTGCTGTCATAGAGCAACCGGCCAATCAGCGTGGATTTGCCATCATCCACCGATCCGCAGGTGATAAAGCGCAGCATCGTCTTGTGCTGGTGTAGCTGCAAATAGGCGTCGATATCGCTGGCGATCAGATCGTCGGTTTTGTAAATCTGGCTCATCAGAAATACCCCTCTTGTTTCT
>CAXNIF010000244.1:0-3547 GCA_964202345.1 Cypionkella sp. | reverse complement strand
TTTCGAGGCGACCTCTGGTATTACGACGACCGGGTCAACCATGATTGCGGGTCTGGCCGATTTGCCGCGCGGATTGCTGCTGTGGCGCGGTATTTTGAACAGTTTTGGCGGCCTAGGCATTGCCTTTGTGGCGATGATCTTTTTGCCTGTGCTGCGGGTCGGGGGGATGCAATATTTCCGCACCGAAGGCTTTGACACCTTTGGCAAGGCGCTGCCCCGTGCGGGCGATATCGCGCGTGGACTGGCCATGGTCTACTTTGGCCTGACGGTCATCTGCGCGATGGTCTACCGCCTGCTGGGCATGGCACCGCTAGATGCTGCGGTGTTGGGCATGACGACCATTGCCACGGGCGGTTTCGCGACCTTGGACAGCTCTTTTGGCACCTATGCCGCCCGCATCCATTACGCCGCGGCGCTGTTCATGATTTTGGCCAGTCTGCCGTATATCCGCTATGTTCAGGTAATCAATGGCACGATACAGCCCTTGTGGCGCGATGGCCAAGTGCGCGCCTATCTGCGCTGGATTGCTTATGCCGTTGGGGCTGTCACACTATGGCGTATTGTCACCGCCGATGATCCAGTTGAGCAGGTGTTTCGTGAAACGCTGTTCAATCTGGTTTCGATCATGTCATCGACGGGCTATGGCATTGGTTCTTTTTCCACCTGGGGCGGGTTGGCTTTTGTGGTGGCCTTTGTGATTGGCGTCATTGGTGCCTGTTCGGGGTCATCGGCGGCAGGACTTTCGGTGTTTCGGGTGCAACTTGCCGCTTCGGCGCTATTCGCCGCCTTGCGCCAGACCTTGCTTCCCAGCCGCATTGACCCCGTGCGCTATGAGGGAAAGCGCGTGGACGATGATGTGATCAACGGGCTAATTTTGTTTATTTCCGGCTTTATTTTGCTGTTGGGTGGCATATCTGTGAGCCTGACATTGACGGGGCTTAGCAGCGACCAGGCGCTTTGGGCCGCGTGGACGTCTTTGGCCAATATTGGCTATAGCATGGGCCCAGTGGTGGCCCGCACCGGCACCTTCATCGAGTTTCCCGATGCCAGCATCTGGATTTTGTCGCTGGCGATGCTGCTGGGCCGTTTGGGGCTGCTGGCCATTTTGGTGATGTTTTTGCCGCGCTTTTGGCGCGCCTAGGGCCAGCAGGAAACTTGGACGGTCATGCCCGATGCCAGCGAACCCAGCGTTTCTGGGCTTAGCGGCACGGCACCGAAGGCTGCTTTTTCAAGGCTTACTTGGGCCTGTGCCAAAAGGGGGCCAAGCGCGCCAGCGTCAAGCGCCAAGGTCATGCCTTCGGGCAAGGTTTTGCTATCGATCTGCTGGCCATAGATCATCCCAACCAAGGCGCCCTCTAAGTTCAGCACGGGGCCACCGCGATCGTGGCGATTTGTTTTTGCGGCCATAGTTATCATCGACGCCTCGCCACTTGGCCCACCCAGAAATTGGATCATTCCTTGGGTCAAAACGGGCGCGGGCAAACCTTGCGGCAGGGAATAGCCCGCCAAGATTAGCGGCGCGCCCAAGGTTGGGCCAACAGCGCTGGGCGTTGCAATTGACAGGGGGGCAAGGGGCAACAATGGGCGCAGGAGCGCTGCATCTAGGGCGGCATCCTTTACCAAAATCTCGGCTTCCACCGCGCCATCCAAAGTGATCTTGCCACAGTTTTCTAGGGGTTTTGCGATGGTCAGGACAAGCCCGCTCGCATCCACAAAAACGCCAGAAACTGTATCTTTTGGTGTTTTCACCGCCATACCCGCCAAAACGCCGCTTTTGATCGCCTCATCCAGCGGCACAAGGCCCGGATCCAAAACCTGATCGCCTGTGCTGCGAAAGCTGGCTTGCATCATGGCCAACACACGTTTGGCGGTGTCTTCTTGGCTGTTGTTCCACAGCAACATGTACCCTTTGATCGCGCCCTTGCTGACCTGAGCCGTGGCAAAAGCGGCCTTGCTTGTGGATTGCCCGCTGAGGGTAAAGCCATCCTCAAGCAAACTGCGCTCCCCCGTATTGGGCATGTCATCTAAGGATTGCAAAAGGTCATAAAGGGCTGCCAAACTTTCCGAGTCCCCTGGCTCTGAGATCACCACGAGCCGAAGTTCCGACCCGTCCTTGGCCACGAAATGCACAAATGGCGGCTCGTAATGGTCAAATTCCAACATGGTCGCGGCAAGCATAAATTCCACCCCCGCCTCGTCATCCCTATAGTCGGCAAAACCAAAGGCCGCCTCATCCAATTTGAACTTGTCACCAAGCTGCGCCCGCTGCGCCGTGGTCAGAACGCCCGTTCCCGCAAAACCCATCTCTTTTTGCCAAGCGGCCATGGATGCACGCGTGCCGCGCCCAAAGCTGCCGTCCAGCGCGCCGTCATACAGCCCATACCATTGCAGCGCAGCTTGCAGCATGATTTTGTCTTCGCGGCTGAGAGCAGATTCAGACAACATGGCCTCGCTTTGGGATTCTTCGCGGATCGGGGCCGCTTGTTGCGGGGCCAGTGCTGCCACAGGTGGCTGCTCTGGCGCGGGCAAGAGCAGCGGCGACAACACAAGCGGCGCCTCTGGCGAAATCGGCTGGGTCTGGACTGCCACTGGCGGCGAGGGTTGCGCGTTGGCAGTTTGCGCTGCTGGCAAATCGGCTGCTGGTAAATTAGCGGCGGGCAAATTGATTGCCCCCACCGGCCAAAACTGCGCGGCATGTTTTGCGCCATCGGTCAAAAAGGCATCTATCGCAATCAAACCTTCAGATTTTAGCGCCGTGATGCGGCCTGCAGCTTCCGCGGGAGAATAGGGGCCCATGGCAATAAGATAAGAGCGATCCACCGACGCAAACCCCGTGATGGGGCTTAGATTGACGCTATAGGCACGGGCGCGCTCTTCGGCTTGGGCCAAGCTTGGCAGGCTTTCCAATTGGATCCATGTCTGCGCCTCGCCTTGTTGTGCCAAAATCGGCTGCGCGATACTGGCTAAAGTTGCAAATATGCAAATCCCCAGCCAGCGCCGTATTGTAAGGATGGCCGACTGTTGCGCATTGCCACAGCCGCCTGCGCGCCAGCAGCTACTGCCAAAATCTTTGCCCAAACCCATTCACGCACCCATTTGTTGACGCAGTCTCGTCCGCATGGCGCGGCTGCGTTCGATATTGCAAAAATGTCATGCCTTGCCCCCCTATGCAAGGCGCTCTCGCTGGAACAGGGGCGGACTGTTGCCCGAATGTTGGCCCGAATGTTGGCCCGAATGTTGGCCCGAATGTTGGATTGACCGCGCCCCATCCAATGCCTATGGAAAGGCAACGAATCTAAAGGTTTGATCCATGCGCCAATCCGCTCTCCAGCCGCCCGCGCCCCTTGCCGCGCCGCGCTCGTTTCAAGAGATTATTTTGCGATTGCAATCCTATTGGGCGGCCAAGGGCTGCGCAATTTTGCAGCCCTATGACATGGAGGTCGGGGCAGGCACCTTTCACCCCGCCACAACCCTGCGCTCGCTGGGCAGCAAGGCTTGGGCGGCGGCCTATGTCCAGCCCTCGCGCCGCCCCACCGATGGGCGCTAT
>CAXNIF010000243.1:0-3592 GCA_964202345.1 Cypionkella sp. | reverse complement strand
CACCAGCGCGTCCATATCGCAGATATGCCCGCGCATGTGGGATAGCATCAAAATCCGCGCCCCCGTGGCGCGGGCCTTGGCGGCAAGATCACCCATATCAATCGTCAAATCGGGGGTGGTTTCCACAAAAATTGGCCGCCCGCCCGCCGCCGCAATCGCGCCCGGAACGGGGGCAAGGGTGAAGGCATTCGTCAGCACAGCCTCCCCCGCCTGCATCCCCACCGCGCGCAGCGCGCAGCCCAAACCATAGCCGCCCGATGCCACCGCAAGGCAATATTTCGCCCCCACCAAGGCTGCGAACTCTTGCTCTAGTAGCGCGGCCTCGGCCACCTCGCCCGCTGCCGTGTTATAGCGGTGCAAGCGGCCATGGCGCAGCACGGCCACAGCCGCCGCGATCCCCGCTTCGGGGATGGGCTCTTGCTGGGTAAAACTGCCGGTGAAAATCTCGCCGCTCATGTCTCTCTCTTGATGGCGCGCCGCGCCTCTGGAACGGCGATAAGATACATCACCAAAGTCACAGCCAGCAGCCCTGCGGCCACCCAATAGGCAACGTCGGGCGATTGCAGCATCGGGGCTTCTTCATGCATGAAATAGCCAAAAACCTGCCCAAAGAACACGGTGCCAAACAGCATGGCCAGCGCCATGATCCCTGCCAGCCCGCCTTGCAATTCGCCTTGGGCATCATCGGGCACGCGGCGGGTCAAAATCGCCGTCAACATGGGATGCACAAAACCTTCGGGCCCATGCACGATCATCAGGGCAAAAACGACCCAGACCGTGGACACCATCCCATAGCCCATCAGCGCGATCATCCCGCCGATTATCCCGATCAGGGCCAACCGCGCCTCGCCAAAATACTTGGCCCCTAGGCCCGATAGCGTGCCTTGAAACACCGCCATCACAATGCCAAACATCGCCAGCGACAGCCCCACCATGCTGGGCGACCAATCAAATTTGGCAATCGCCCAAAACGGCCAAATCGCCTGATAGACCGAAGTGGTGAAAAAGAACAAAGCCAAGACCGCCACAATCGGCAACACGCCTTTGTAGGTGGCGAAAATCTTGAACACGGCAAAAGGATTGGCGCGCCGCCAGACAAAGGGGCGGCGTTTGTCTTGGGGCAGGCTTTCGGGCAAGACGAAATAGCCGAACAAAAAGTTCAGCCCCGAAATCGCCGCCGCCGCATAAAACGGCACACGCGGGCCAAATTCGCCCAGCATTCCGCCAATGGCTGGCCCCAGCACAAACCCCAGCCCAAAGGCCGCACCCAGCATGCCAAAATACTTGCCGCGCTCTTCGGGGGCGGTCACATCAGTGATATAGGCATTGGCAATCACCCAAGAGGCCCCGCAAACGCCCGCAAAAATGCGCCCGACAAATAGCCAGCCCAGATTGGGGGCCAAAGCATGCAGCAAGTAATCAAATCCCAGCCCCGCCACAGCCAGCAGCAGCAGCGGACGGCGGCCAAAGCGATCCGATAGATTGCCAATCAGCGGGCCAAAGGCGAATTGCGCAATGGCATAGGCGGCAAACATCCAAGCGCCCATTATGGCCGCCTCGGCCAAACTCAGCGCGCCGACCGTTTCGATCAATAAGGGCAGCACCGGAATGATAATGCCAAAGCCGATCATATCCAGCACAACAGTGACAAAGACAAAAATCACCGCCGCTTTGGTCTTTTGCGGGGCAATCACAGAGGCGGGTGCATTGGCAAGATTCTGGCTCATGCCATGCCTTTTAGGGGGGGGGGCGCGTTTAGTCAAATGGGCAAAAGCTGCGCGGCCAGATTGGGCAAGGCGTCAAAATGCGGCAAGATGGCATCGGGATTTAGGGCAGCCACTTGGGAACCATGCGGGCCAAAGCCCACCAAAACCGACGGCACCCCCGCCGCCCGCGCCGTCAGATGATCGGTTTCGGTATCGCCCAGCATGATCCCCTCAGTGCCGCCCACGGCGGTCAAGGCGGCAAAAAACATGGCAGGGTTTGGCTTGACCACCTCCAAACTGCCCGCCCCAATCAGCCCGCCAAACAGATCGCGGATTTTCAGACTTTGCAGCAAGGAGTCGGCCAAATAGGTGGGTTTATTGGTGCAAATCACGCAGGCAAAGCCCCGCGCGCGCAGGGTGTCAATGGCCTGCACCGCGCCGTCATAAAGGCGCGTTTGCACGCAAAGCCCGCCTTCGTAATGGCCCAACAGCGCGGGGTAAAGGGCGTTTACCCGCGCCTCGTCGATGGGGTGCCCGATGCGAGCAAACCCCGCGCGCAGCATCGCGCGCCCGCCTTGATGGGCCAGCGCCTCATCCCCCGCGCCCAAGGGCGGCGCATGGCCAAGGGCCGCAAATGTGGCATTGGCGGCGGCCAGCAAATCGCCCGATGTATCGGCCAAAGTGCCGTCCAAATCGAAAACCACAGTTTTCATGTCTGAAACCTTTCGTGACAGGGCGGGCCTTGCGGGCATGGGCTCCCCTCGCGTAAAACGCAAGAGAGTATAAGGAAAGGGGCAAAATGCCTGACGCTTTGGAAATGCCAGTATCTTTGATCGTTTTGGCGGCGGGGATGGGCACGCGGATGAATTCTGACACCCCAAAAGTGCTGCATCATATCGCGGCCTCGCCCTTGCTGCATCACGCTTTGGCGGCGGGTATGGCGCTGGAACCTGCCCGTGTGGTGGTGGTGACGGGCCATGGCGCGGCGCAAGTGGCGGCCTCTGCTGCGGATTTTGACCCTGCCATCGAAACCATCATCCAAGAGCCGCAGCTTGGCACGGGCCATGCGGTGGCTATCACCGCGCCTTTGCTGGCAGATGCCAAAGGTGACGCCTTTGTGCTGTATGGCGACACGCCCTTTATTCGCCCCGAAACCTTGCACGCCATGCAAAGCGCGCGCGGGACATATGACGTGGTGGTCTTGGGCTTTCATGCCGCCGACCCTGGCCGCTATGGGCGGCTGATAGCCCGCGGCGATGCGCTGGAGCGCATTGTCGAGTATAAAGACGCCACCCCGCAAGAGCGCGCCATCACCTTGTGCAATTCGGGGGTGGTCTGCGCCGATGCCGCGCTGCTGCTGCGCCTTGCCGCCGACTTGAAAAATGACAATGCGTCGGGCGAATATTACCTGACCGACATCATCGCCAGCGCCCGCGCGATTGGGCTTTCGGCGGGGGTTGTCTTGTGCGACGAAGCCGAAACCATGGGCATCAACACCCGCGCCGAGCTGGCTCGCGCCGAAGCTGCCTTTCAGGCCCGCGCCCGCGCCGAGGCGCTGGAGAATGGCGTCACGCTAACCGCGCCTGAAACGGTATTCTTTGCCCGCGACACCCATATTGGCCGCGATGCGATCATCGGCCCCCATGTGCTGTTTGGCCTTGGCGTGACGATTGAATCGAGCGCAGAGGTGCGCGGCTTTTGCCATCTGGAGGGGTGCCACATCTCGCGCGGGGCCAGCGTTGGCCCCTTTGCCCGCTTGCGCGCGGGGGCGGAACTGGCCGAAGATGTCCATATCGGCAATTTTGTCGAAGTCAAAAACGCCATTTTGGACGAAGGCGTCAAAGTGGGACATCTGTCCTATATTGGCGATGCGGATATTGGCGAGA
>CAXNIF010000242.1:0-3637 GCA_964202345.1 Cypionkella sp. | reverse complement strand
CTTTGGTTTGGTCCATATGGAACACCGATGAATGGGGGTCATGGTTGAAATCCATCGACACATTGGGTTGGTCGGTATAGCCCAAAATCCCTGTCAGGCGCCCATCGGCGGCCGCGCGGATGGCGGCGTTTACTTCCTCCACCGTGGTCGCGCGAGAGGCTTCGAACACCAGATCAACAACCGATACATTGGGGGTGGGCACGCGAATGGCAACGCCGTCTAATTTGCCCTTCAGTTCGGGCAGGACCAGACCCACGGCCTTGGCCGCCCCTGTGCTGGTGGGGATCATCGACAGGGCGGCGGCGCGGGCGCGGTATAGGTCTTTGTGCATCGTATCCAGCGTGGGCTGATCGCCCGTATAGCTGTGGATCGTGGTCATAAAGCCGCGCGTGATTCCAATGGCTGAATGCAAAACCTGCGCCACGGGCGACAGGCAATTGGTCGTGCAAGAGGCGTTCGAGACCACAATATCATCGCCCGTCAGCGTGCCATGATTCACCCCGAAAACAATGGTTTTATCTGCCCCATCGCCCGGCGCCGAAATCAGCACACGTTTCGATCCGTTTTCCAAATGAGCCTGGCATTTTTCCTTGCTGGTGAAAATACCTGTGCATTCCATCACCACATCCACATCACCCCAAGGCAATTCAGCAGGGTTGCGCAGCGCTGTCACGCGCATCGGGCCGCGCCCGACATCCATCCAATCTGGCCCCGTGGTCACCGTGGCCGGAAAGCGGCCATGGACAGAGTCAAAGCGCAGCAAATGCGCATTTGTCTCAACGGGCCCAAGATCGTTGATCGCCACCACCTCGATATCGGTGCGCCCCGATTCGATGATTCCGCGCAAGACATTGCGGCCAATGCGGCCAAATCCGTTGATGGCAACCTTGACGGTCATGAAAGCCTCCTGAGAATGTGAATGCGTTTATGATAGCGCTAACACCACATTATGACAGAAACTGCAACGCGCCAAGCACTGCTAACGCCAAACCATCAAAAATTCGACCAGATCAAACAGTTTTAGCACCAAAAATAGGCTGGCCGCGCCGTTATTGACCGCGACATCCACCAAAACCCCCGCAAAAACCAAGCCCGCTATCCAAAAGACATTTTGATTGGTCACGCCGTCTCCTTGCCTAGTTTAACAGCCTGCCCATCACCCCGGCCACATCGGCCATGCGGTTGGAAAAGCCCCATTCATTATCATACCAAGCCAAGACCCGCACCGAGCGGCCCACGACTTTGGTCTGATCTGGCGCAAAGATAGACGATTGTGGCGTGTGGTTAAAGTCGATTGAAACTTTGGGTTCGGGATCATAGGCCATCACCATCCCCATATAGCCCGCACAGGCCTGCGCCACGATGTCATTCACCATAGCGGCGGTGACAGTTTTTTGCGCGATAAAGGTCAAATCCACCGCCGAGACATTTGGCGTTGGCACGCGCAGGGCTGCGCCATCCAGACGTCCCGCGAGTTCGGGCAAAACCTCGCCGATGGCCAAGGCTGCCCCCGTGCTGGTGGGGATCATGGCCATGGCCGCAGATCGGGCGCGGTAAAGGTCTTGATGGCCCCGATCTAGCGTGGGTTGATCGCCCGTATAGCTGTGGATCGTGGTCATGATGCCCGATTCAATGCCAATGGCATCGTGCAGAACCTTGGCAAGCGGAGCAAGGCAATTGGTGGTGCAAGAGGCATTTGACACCACATGATGCGTTTCATTCAAGGCACGGTGATTGACCCCGTAAACCACCGTCAAATCGGCGCGCTTGGCTGGGGCAGATATCAAGACACGCCGCGCGCCGCGCCGCAAATGCACAGCCGCGCGGTCGCGGTCATTGAATTTGCCGGTGCATTCCAGCACAATATCAACGCCCTCCCAGTCCAAGGTTGGTGGATCATAGCTGGACATAACGCGGATCGGCCCGCGCCCCAAATCCAACGCGCCGTCGCGCAGCGTTATCGGGCCCGTATAGCGCCCATGCACGGAATCATATTTCAGCAAATGCGCATTGGTTTCAATCGGCCCTGTGGCATTGATCGCCACCACTTGAACGTCATTGCGCCCCGATTGGGCAATATGCGACAGCGTGCATCGCCCGATACGGCCAAATCCATTAATGCCCAGCGTGATCATCTTACCCCCCACCGCAGAATGAGGCCGTGCTTAGACGGCGATCTGGCGATTTGCAATGTTTTTAATTATACAAATCAAGATGTTAGCGCAAACAGGCGGTGCTTGCGCTAACATCTTTTTCTTGGCATCTGTGCTGCATTCCTTTACGGTGGCACCAAAGTGAGGTGAAACATGAGCGGACTTTTGGCGCTATTGGATGATGTGGCCGCGATTGCAAAGATTGCGGCGGCATCGGTGGATGACATCGCGGCGGCGGCCATGAAAGCAGGGGCCAAGGCCGCTGGGGTGGTGATTGATGATGCCGCTGTGACGCCCAAATATGTGCACGGGTTTTCCCCTGCGCGCGAATTGCCGATCATTTGGCGTATCGCCAAAGGCAGTCTATGGAACAAGCTGGCGATCCTTTTGCCCGCTTTATTGCTGCTGAATTATGCAGCGCCCATCGTGATCACGCCGCTGTTGATGATGGGCGGGGCCTATTTATGCTTTGAAGGGGCTGAAAAGCTGCTCCACGCCTTTGCCCAGCCCGAACATGCCCCGATCACAGGCGATCATCCCTCAGATGATGCGGCCCATTTGGAAGCGGAAAAAGTAGCGGGCGCGATCAAGACAGATTTTATTCTTTCGGCAGAGATTATGACAATCGCGCTGGCCACGATCCCCGATGGGGCGCTGTGGCTGGAAGCCGTCACCTTGGCCATTGTCGGCACTTTGGTCACCATAGCGGTCTATGGCGCGGTGGCCGTTATTGTGAAAATGGATGATATCGGGCTGCATCTGGCCGCCACCCATAAAGCCAAAACCGCGCGCGCCTTTGGGCGCGGCTTGGTGTTGGCTATGCCCAAACTTATGGTGTTTCTATCCACCATCGGCACGGCGGCGATGCTTTGGGTGGGCGGAAATATCGTCGTGCATGGTCTGGACGTGACCCATCTTTGGTCTTGGCCCTATGATGCTATTCATCACATGGCCCAAGCCGCCGCCGCCGCAGTTCCAGCGGCTGCGGGTTTTGTGGGCTGGGCAGTCACGGCCTTTTTTGATGGCATCGTTGGGGTGATCTTGGGCGCGGCGCTGGTGTCTTTGGTCAACAGGGCCATTGCGCCGCTTTGGCACATGCGCCGGCCAAGATAAGGCGCATGATCGCACAGCGGCGGGGGCGTTGTGCCCTGATCTGGTGCGCAGGCCCCAAATCTTGGGGCAATGCCCAACTCAAGGGCTAAAATGCTCTGGCACCCCTTTGGAGATTGGGCCTTAGCAGCGCCTATTTTCGATCCATCTTGTCTTTGTATCCAATTGAATGCAATAGTATCCCAAAATGCGCGGAATTGATTCCCCGCTGGGCGGTGGCGTCTTTCGCCTAAAGATGTATGCGATCAAATCGGGCGCGCCCCCGCGCAGTGGGGCGCATGGGGATTTGCTGATGGAGGATGGCCCATGAAATCTTGGCCCGATGTTTTTGATATTGCGGTTGTGGGTGGGGGAAACGCGGCGCTTTGTGCGGC
>CAXNIF010000241.1:0-3652 GCA_964202345.1 Cypionkella sp. | reverse complement strand
ATTCTATGGCCGCGTGAAAGTGTCCTTTGGCTGGGGCACGATGCTGACCAATGATTTTCGCGGTCTGGCCGAAGGCGACGGCCTTGCGCCGTTTAGTTTGGTTTGCAAAGCGGTATCCGCCAATGGCCGCCCCACGGTGAAACTATCCGACAACCCGAACAAAGCGATGGGGCCGAAGGATCAGATTGAACGCTATAAGCGGGTGTTTGGGGTGGGGGAGCAGGTGGCGATGGAGGTGGTGGTTTAGAACCCAAACTTAATCAAATTTAGCTAAAGTTTGTTTCTCTTCTTTACAAATATCCTGGGGGTGAGGAGCGCAAGCTCCGAGGGGGCAACGCCCCCTACTCCTCCTCCCCCACCTTCCCCCGCATCGCTTTCACCTCCCCGCGTATCGCCTTGCCCGCCATCCTCCGCAATTGGCTGCCGTAGGTGGGTTTGGTCGGCACACGGGGCTTTGGTTTCACCAGCGCCGCGCGGATCAGATCGGCCAGCCTCTCGCGGGCAATTTCGCGGTTGCGGGCTTGGCTGCGGGTCTCGTCAACCTGCAGCACGATGGCGCCTTCATTCGTCCAGCGCCGCCCCGCCAGCCGTTTGAGCCGTGCCTTCACCGATGCCGCCAGCGCAGGCGAACGCTCGGCCTCAAAGCGCAATTCGACGGCGGTCGAGACTTTATTCACGTTCTGCCCGCCCGGGCCAGAGGCGCGCATAAAGCTTTCGCTCATCTCCCAGTCGGCGATGGAAATGGTGTCGTTGATCCTTAGCATGGCGTCACTTTGGAAAAGAGGCATTTACAAAAGAAGAAAGGGCCACCTTTGGGCGACCCTTTCCGAGATCTTAGGAGATGGGGAGGTTAGGTTCCTTCCCAATCTGAGTTTGGTTTATCCAAGGGGTTGCCCTTAGAAAACACCCCCCATGACTGTCCCAACACCACTCTCCAACATCACTCTAGACACTGGATCACCTCCTTTCAAAATGGTTGCCGATAGGCATAAGGTGACACAGATTTTGTGTTTGTCAAAAGCTTTTACACTGCCCTTTGTGCATATTTCGCCAAAGCGAGTCTGAACGGCAACAAGGCGCCCAAATCGACAGCGGTTTTTACCGCAAAATCGGCCAAAGCCAGCGACACCCAAAGCGCGGCGATGGGGCCAAAGCCAAGCAGCGGCAGAGATTCATTGGCCCAAGCCACGTCATTGCCGGGCTCTAGCCAGATCAGCCCTGCCGAAAAGGCAATGCTGAAAAATATGGCCGTGTCCAACGCCGACCCTGCCAAAGTGGATAAGAACGGCGCTTTCCACCATGCGGCGGCGCGCAGCCGATCAAAAATCGCCACATCCAGCAATTGCCCCGCCAAAAAGGCCGTGGCCGACCCAATGGCAATGCGCAAGGTGACCAAGGGGCCAAAGGCGCCCATCACTTGGGTGCCGACAAAGCTGCACCCCAGCCCCACCAGCAGGCCAAAATAAACAACCCGCCGCGCCGCTGCCGCGCCGTAAAAGCGATTGATCAGATCGGTGACCAAAAAGGCCAGCGGATAGGTAAAGGCCCCCCATGTCAGCCAATTTCCCAGCGGAAATTGCACAAGGATATTCGAGACCAGCACAATGGCCCCCATGGCGATGACGCCAAGCCGTGTTTTTTTCATGTTTTATTCCGTTTTTTCAAGGTGGCGGAGACTTGTGCCCAAGTTTGGGCGTTTTGCCCATAGGCCATGGGGCGGGCTGGGTCAATCGGGCAGTCGATATTCGACAATGCCCGAAGATAAAAACGGCAAGAAATTATCATCGGCCACCATGGTCGCGCGCAAGCCGCCCGTGGTGTCGCGCCAAATCGACAGGCCTTCCAGATTGTCGTGAAAGCCCGTTTTACTGGTGAACAAAACCTCGACTTGCCCAATCGACTTCGGCCCCAAGGTGGTGCGGATCAGCTTTGATGAAAACCCCGCCAAACCGTGAAACTGGCGCAGCAAAATATACAGCTTGCCATCGGGGCCGATATCGGCGGCCACGGGCAAGAAACCATCCTCGCGCGGCAAAGACAGCTTTGTGTCCCAAATCTCATTTTGGAACCGATAGATCACAAAGGGCCGCGCCTCACCGCCCGACCTTTCGGGCAGGGCGTAAAGAACGCCGTTGGCATCTATGGCCAGCGCCTCTAGGGACGAATTGGGTTGCATCTGCGCAAAGTCGGGGTGATCGGGCAGGTTTTGGGCAGGGCCAGACAGATCATCATAGCGCAGCACCCGCGCCACGCCTTCCAGCGAGATAAAGGCCGTGCCCGTGGCATCCATCGCCAAACCTTCGGAATCGTTGCGCCCCGGGGCCAGCGGCTCTTGGCCCAGGGCTTTTAGCTTTTGAAAAGGGGTCAGCGTGATATTGGTGATGAAATCGTCGGAATCGCGGGAAATTTCCCCCGTGGAAAACGCGCCCTGATCGGACAAAAGCACAATCTTTCGCCCCATCTGCGACAAGTGAATGCCCGACAAGCCGCCATGCAGCGGGTCTTGGCTTTGCCATTCGAATTGAAAAACAAAGCCCGGCGGGGGCGCAAGCTCTGCGCTGGATTTCAATCCCAATAGGGCAATGATCGCAGCGCCTTGGGCGCGCGCAAAACGTCGGTGCATTGGGCGGGCAAATCGCGCATTGTGAACTGGCGCGCTCCTTTTTGGGGGGTGATGGGTTTGGGTTTTTTGGTGGGCTTGGGCGGGTTCAGATAATCTGTCACCCACCACATCAATGTGTCATCGCATCCATTTCCGCCCTTGGACAAACTGACCACTGTTGGCTTTTGCCGATCGCATTGCCCAGCGCCCGGCGGGCATTTGAGCCGGACATGAAAATGCGAATCGTGCCCTGCCACGGGGCGAATTTTTTGCAGCCAGGTTTTATCACTCTTGGTGGCGGTTTTGCACATTTCGATTTTGACAGCAGCGGCCACAAAAATGCGGTCGACCCGTTTGTCCGACGCTGCCGCCCGCAGCAGCGCGTGGTGGCTGCGCGTCCAGTTTGTCGTGACCGAGCGTTGATCGGCGGATCGCACGGGGATCGAGGAAATTTTCTCGCGCTCGGCCCGCGACAGGTTCAGCCGCTGGGGTGGCAACATCCAAATATCCGCGTCCAGCCCAATTTGATGGCTGGCATGGCCCGAAGACATTGGCCCACCGCGCGGCTGGCTGATATCGCCGATATAAAGGCCCGCCCAGCCAAGTTGGGTGGCCTGCGCCGATAATTCTTGCAGATAGTCGATCATCACAGGATGGCCAAAATTGCGCCCGCGCGACAGGCGCATCGCCTGCCATGTTGGCCCGCTTTCGGGCAGTTCCACCAGCCCCGCCGCGCAGCCCTTGGCATAGCTGCCAATGGGCATTGGCGCTTGGCCAGAGGGGCGATCCGCCGCGCTGAACAGCGCCGCCGCCGTGGTTTCGGCCTGCGCCGTGGCCGCAAAAAAGGTCAAGATCAGCCAAAGCCGTGCGATCATGCCATTTCCCCTTTGGGGCGCACCCATGCCAAAAAGATCAGGCCCAGAATGAACAGCCCAATCACGGGCGAGATCCCCAAACGCGCCGACCCGCTCAGATCGGTAACAAGCGCAATAAGCAGCGGCGAGATAAAGGACGCCACTTTGCCCGACAGGGCAAAAACGCCAAAGGCTT
>CAXNIF010000240.1:0-3664 GCA_964202345.1 Cypionkella sp. | reverse complement strand
TGGTCGCGCGGTGGCAGGCCTGTTCAAAGCTTACGTCAAAGCGGGTGGCCAAATGGTCAAAATCGTACATCGATTCCCGCGCCTCGGCCAGAAAGGCATCATAGGGCATCAGCACGGCAGCGGCGAAGTAATTGGCCAGTTCCACCCGCAGGCGCGCCATGCCGCGCGGATCCGTGATTCCGCTGCGCTGCGAGATTGTATCGAGCAAATCGCGCAATTCCAGCAGCCCAGCCATATGCACCAACTGGAAGGTGCGGTTTTGATGATCCAGCGCCTCGGACAGCAAAATCTCCCGCCGCTTTTCATCATACTTGCGCAAAGCACCCGGCAGCTCTTCGACGGGGCACAGACGGACATTCACGTTCATTTTATCCCGCAACCGGTGTTTGAGGGTGACATAAACCTCGTCCCGCTCGACGGGAAATGGCCAAAAGGTCTCGGCTACGCTTTCCAATTCGCGAAAATGGTTGCGATTGCGGCGAAAGACATCATGCACCGCCGCTTCGGGTGAGGCGGTCAGATGCTGGCCACCGTTTTCAGTCAGGGATAGCAGTTGATCCGACACCACCTGATAGCTGCGATACAGCGCCAGAAAGCTTTGGACAAGGTTTGGCGCATGGACAAAAGCCGCGCGCAATTGCGGCAAATCGGGGCGCGTGGGTGTGAAAAGCGGGTCTTGCATAATGGCGCGAACATCGGCCATCTGGGCCGTGCTGTCCTCCTCGGCGATATCACGCCAATCGACGCCATAGGCGTCAAACAGCCGAAGCATGACCTGAACGGACACCGATCTTTCGTTGTTTTCCAGCAGGTTGACGTAAGACAGGCTAATGCCCAATGCCCGCGCCATTTGGCCTTGGGTTTCGCCGCGTTCCAGCCGCAGGCGGCGCAGATGGGGCCCGATAAAGGTCTTTTGCATACCGTTGCACACATTTTTAGTTGCGTAGACTTTACAATATTACAATTTATGAAACTTGTAAATCTTCGCGTTTACAGCGTAACCGTTTTTCATTTTGCACAAATGATCTTCAATGCAAGGTCTCCTGCAACAGTTTTGGAGGACAGCATGCGCACTGGCATCAATCATTTATTCATTCCCGGCCCAACCAACGTGCCTGAACCTGTGCGAATGGCCATGAACGTGACCATGCAAGATCACCGCGCCCATGATTACGGCGCGCCAAACCTTGGCATTTTTCGCGATCTAAAGACGCTGTTTCGCACCAAAGACGGCCATATCATGCTGTTTCCAGGATCGGGCACAGCGGCGTGGGAGGCTGCGATCACCAACACATTATCACCCGGCGATCGCGTGTTGATGGCGCGGCACGGGCAGTTTTCCATGCTCTGGGCCCAGATGGCCGAACGGTTGGGCTTAAATGTTGACCTGATTGACGTCCCATGGGGGGCCGCCGCCCCCGTTAGCGAGTTTGCCCGAAGATTGGCCGCAGATAAGGCGGGTGAGATTAAAGCAGTGTTCATCACCCATAATGAAACCGCGACAGGCGTTGCATCCGACGTGGCCGCCCTGCGCCGCGCCTTGGATGATGCTTATCACGACGCGCTTTTGTTTTTGGATGGGGTTTCATCCATCGGCTGCATCCCTTTTGATATGGATGGTTGGGGCGTTGATCTGGCCGTAACGGGCAGCCAAAAAGGCATGATGATGCCGCCCGGCTTGGGCATTTTGGGCGTCAGCCAAAAGGCGCTGAAGGCCAGCCAAACCGCCACCATGCGCCGCGCGTTTTTTGAATTTTCTGATCAATTAAAGAACAACGAGACAGGCTACTTCCCCTATACGCCGCCTGTGCAATTGCTGCACGCGCTGCGCGCATCTTTGGATCAGATGATGGCCGAAGGGCTAGATAACGTCATCACGCGCCACCGCCTTCTGGCCGCGGGCGTGCGCGCGGCGGTCAAGGCTTGGGGACTAGAGCTGTGCGCCGAAAGCCCTGCGCATTATTCCGACACGGTCACCGCTATTCGCACGCCCGAAGGCGTGGATGCACGCGATGTCATCCGCATTGGGTATGACCGCTATAACGCAAGCTTTGGCTCGGGCCTGGGGCCACTTGCGGGGAAAGTGTTTCGCATTGGGCATATTGGCCATTGCAACGAAGGCATGTGCCTTACGGCTGTTGCGCTGGCCGAACTTTCAATGGCGGCTGCTGGGGCCAAGATCACCTTTGGGTCTGGCGTTGCCGCCGCACAAAACGTTTACGCCTGCGCCGCCCTGGATGCCGTGCGCATCGCCGCCGAATAATTTCATGCAAAGGACAAGAACATGAGCCATACCCTTTTCCCCATGCGCAAACCGCGCCTGCAACGTTCAGAACTGGCAGTCCCTGCATCCAACCCAACGATGATCGACAAGGCAGCCGAGGGAAATGCCGATTACATCTTTCTAGATTTGGAAGATGCAATCGCGCCCTCTGAAAAGGAACAGGCCCGCAAGAACGCAATTGCCGCCTTGAACGACATTGATTGGCGCGCCAAGGGCAAAACCGTTTCGGTGCGCATCAACGGGCTTGATACCCATTACATGTATCGCGACGTGGTGGATGTCATGGAACAAGCAGGCGCGCGCGTGGATACGCTGCTGGTGCCAAAAGTTGGGGTGACGGGCGATCTCTATATGGTCGAAGCGATGGTCAACCAGATTGAGCAAGCAAAGGGCTACAGCAACCGCGTTGGTCTAGAGGCCCTGATTGAAACCGCCCTTGGCATGGCCAATGTCGAGGCGATTGCCCAATTTGGCGGACGGTTAGAGGCGCTGCATTTCGGCGTGGCCGATTTTGCCGCATCCATGCGCGCGCGCACCACGAATATTGGCGGGCTGAATCCGCATTACCCGGGTGATCAGTGGCATGCCTCGATCAGCCGTATGGTCGTGGCCTGCCGTGCCTACGGGTTGCGCGCCATTGATGGCCCGTTTGGCGATTTCAGCGATCCCGAAGGATATCAAGACGGCGCACGCCGTGCAGCCGCACTGGGATGCGAGGGCAAATGGGCGATCCACCCCTCGCAGATTGATTTGGCGAACGACGTCTTCTCGCCGCCTCAGGCCGAAGTGACCCGTGCGCGCCGCATCATCGAAGAACTGCGTAAAGCGGAAGCCATGGGCAAAGGCGCCGCGCAGTTGGACGGGCGCATGATTGATGCCGCCTCTGAACGCATGGCGATGAATGTGCTGGTGCTGGCCGATGCCATCGCGTCGAAATAACGCAAAATCAAAGGGGTAGCGCCGCATTCCCGCAGGGGCCAAGGCCGCGCCGACAGGAGAGATTATGGATATTCATGAATATCAAGCCAAAGAGATTCTGGCCCGTTTTGGCGTGCCCGTGCCGCGCGGGGGGCTGGCCTATAGCCCCGAACAGGCAGGCTACCGCGCGCGCGAGCTTGGCGGCAATGCTTGGGTTGTTAAGGCGCAAATCCATTCGGGCGGACGCGGCGCTGCGGGTGGGGTCAAGCTGTGCCATTCGGCAGATGAGGTGCATGCTTTTGCTGCGGCCTTGTTCGGCAGACAGCTTGTCACCAAGCAAACGGATGCGAATGGCAAGGGCGTTTACCGCGTCTGGGTCGAAAATGCATCTGACATCGCCCAAGAGCTTTACCTGGGCTTTGTCTTGGATCGCAAATCTGAACGGATTATGATCGTGGCCTC
>CAXNIF010000239.1:0-3666 GCA_964202345.1 Cypionkella sp. | reverse complement strand
GTGATCACCAAAGCAGGGATCGAAGCATTGGAGGCTCGTTTGAAATGAGCGCGAAACCACAGCACTACGATCTGATCAAAAAGCCCGTCATCACCGAAAAGGCGACGATGGCAGCAGAATCGAACGCTTATGTGTTCCAAGTGGCGATGGACAGCACCAAACCCCAAATCAAAGAGGCCGTTGAGGCTGTCTTTGGTGTGAAAGTGAAGGCGGTTAACACCACCATCACAAAGGGTAAGGCGAAAAAGTTCCGTGGCCGCGCAGGCGAGCGTTCGGATAAGAAAAAGGCCTATGTGACGCTAGAGGCTGGAAACAGCATCGACGTTTCCACGGGCCTCTGATATCAGGCAACGACCTTGCGGCCCCAAGGCAACTTGGGGCCGTGGATGTTTTTTGAAATTGGTGAAATATCAGGGGCTTGCCGCTGATATAAGCTGCGAATCGGGGACCTTCGGGGCCCTATAACCATGGGGTCGCATGCGCGCCCCGATAGCAAACGGAAGACAGAAAGCATGGCACTAAAGTCGTATAAGCCGACGACGCCTGGCCAACGTGGGTTGGTTCTGATCGACCGTTCGGAGCTGTGGAAAGGTCGCCCCGTCAAATCCCTTACTGAAGGTTTGACGAAATCGGGCGGTCGCAACAACACCGGACGCGTTACTATGTGGCACAAGGGTGGGGGCGCCAAGCGTCTGTACCGTGTCGTCGATTTCAAGCGTCGTAAATTTGACATGGCCGCAGTGGTCGAGCGGATCGAGTACGATCCCAACCGCACTGCATTCATCGCCCTTGTCCGCTATGCGGATGGCGAACTCAGCTACATCTTGGCCCCGCAGCGTTTGGCGGTTGGCGATTCCGTGATCGCGGGCGCGAAAACAGACGTCAAACCCGGCAATGCGATGCCATTCTCGGGCATGCCGATCGGGACGATTGTTCACAACGTGGAACTGAAGGCTGGCAAAGGCGGGCAACTCGCCCGCGCCGCTGGCACCTATGCCCAGTTTGTGGGCCGTGATGGCGGCTATGCTCAGATCCGTTTGTCTTCGGGCGAATTGCGTATGGTGCGCCAAGAATGCATGGCCACCATTGGCGCGGTGTCGAACCCCGACAACAGCAACCAAAACTTTGGTAAAGCGGGCCGTATGCGCCACAAGGGCGTTCGCCCAACCGTTCGCGGTGTGGCCATGAACCCCATCGACCACCCTCACGGCGGCGGCGAAGGCCGCACATCGGGCGGCCGTCACCCCGTGACCCCATGGGGCAAGGGCACCAAAGGCAACAAAACACGCAAGCCCAAGGATTCGGATCGTTTGATCGTCCGCTCGCGTCACTCGAAGAAAGGCCGCTAATCTATGGCACGTTCTATTTGGAAAGGCCCCTTCGTTGACGGTTACGTCTTGAAGAAGGCTGAAAAGGCAAAAGAAGGCGGCAAAAACGAGGTCATCAAGATCTGGTCTCGCCGTTCGACGATCCTGCCGCAATTCGTGGGCCTGACGTTTGGCGTCTACAATGGCAAAAAGCACGTTCCTGTGGCGATCACCGAAGAGATGATCGGCCAGAAGTTTGGCGAATACTCGCCCACCCGCACCTATTACGGCCACGCGGCCGATAAAAAAGCCAAGAGGAAATAAGCCATGAGCACGGAAAAGAACCCCCGTCGCGTGGCGGATAACGAAGCGATGGCGATTGCCCGTATGCTGCGCACCTCGCCACAAAAACTGAACCTTGTTGCGGGGTTGATCCGCGGCAAGAAAGTCGAAAAAGCATTGGCAGATTTGACATTCTCTAAGCGTCGCATCGCAGGCGACGTGAAGAAATGCCTGCAATCGGCCATTGCGAACGCCGAAAACAACCACAACCTCGACGTGGACAGCCTGATTGTGGCCGAAGCATGGGTTGGCAAAAACTTGGTCATGAAGCGCGGTCGCCCGCGTGCCCGTGGCCGTTTTGGCAAAATCATGAAGCCATTCAGCGAAATCACCATCAAGCTGCGTCAAACTGGGGAGTCGGCATAATGGGTCAGAAGGTTAATCCAATTGGCATGCGCCTTCAGGTCAACCGCACATGGGACAGCCGCTGGTTTGCCGAATCGAAAGATTACGGCAACCTGCTGCTGGAAGATTTGCGGATGCGCGAGTTCATCCACAAAGAATGCCTGCAAGCTGGTGTTTCGCGGGTCATCATCGAACGTCCGCACAAAAAGTGCCGCGTGACGATTTACACCGCACGTCCTGGCGTGATTATCGGCAAAAAAGGCGCTGATATTGAAACGCTGCGCGCGAAACTGGCTGTGTTCACCAAGTCGGAGCTGCACCTCAACATCGTTGAAGTGCGCAAGCCCGAGTTGGACGCGCAACTGGTGGCCGAATCCATCGCTCAGCAAATGGAACGTCGTGTGTCGTTCCGCCGCGCGATGAAGCGCGGTGTGCAAAACGCCATGCGGATCGGCGCTTTGGGTATTCGTGTGAACGTCTCTGGCCGCCTTGGCGGGGCCGAGATTGCCCGGACCGAATGGTATCGCGAAGGCCGCGTGCCTTTGCACACCCTGCGCGCGGACATCGACTATGCCCTGTCCGAAGCGATGACGCCTTACGGCATCATCGGTGTAAAAGTCTGGATCTTCAAAGGCGAAATCCTCGAGCATGATCCACAAGCCCATGATCGCCGTCTGGCCGATGCACAAGATGGCCCTGCGCCACGTGCGCCGCGCCGCGACCGCGAACGCGCATAAGGGAGAAGAAAGATGTTGCAACCAAAACGGACTAAGTTCCGCAAGCAGCACAAAGGCCGTATCCACGGCGAAGCGAAGGGCGGCTTTTTGCTGAACTTTGGCTCCTTTGCGCTGAAAGCCACGGAACCAGAGCGCGTAACGGCCCGCCAAATCGAGGCAGCCCGCCGCGCGATCACCCGCCACATGAAACGCCAAGGCCGCGTTTGGATTCGGATATTCCCCGATGTTCCAGTATCCAGCAAGCCGACCGAAGTGCGTATGGGTAAGGGGAAAGGTTCCACCGATTACTGGGCAGCCAAGGTAAAACCTGGCCGCATCATGTTCGAAATCGATGGCGTGTCGGAAGTGATCGCCCGCGAGGCCCTACGCCTTGGCGCGATGAAACTGCCGGTCACCACCCGCGTGGTGGCCAAGGAAGATTGGTAACAATTTGGGCCTAGGCCCAAATTGAGTGCGGTGAGGCGCGGGAGATTTCCCGCGCGGGGCCGCCACCCAGTGCACTGCTAGAAACCCCCGCTGGAAACGGCGGGGGTTTTTGTTTGGCTTTCTATCGGTTTGGGTTTTCGGCAAATCGCAACGCCGCCACATTACGCCGCTGGTGCAAGACACGCAGAACTGCCGTGCGTTGGGTGCGGGTATCGGCGGGCAAATAGAAAATGATATGACGCTGAAAGGTGACAGATCGCATCCTATTCAGAAGGGCATCTTGCGGGCGGCCGATGCTGGGATTGGCGGAAATCTTGTCGAACATCTCGGCCATCCCGGCGAAATAGCGCAGCCAGTTGGCGTTCGACCATTGCTTGATCGTATAGGCGCGAATTTCGGCAATATCACGCTGCGCGGTGCGTGATAGGCGAATGGTCATCAGCGAAACGCGTCAGGCTCAAATTCGCGCGGGTCGAAATCGACATAATCGCCGTTTTCAACCTCTTGCG
>CAXNIF010000238.1:0-3675 GCA_964202345.1 Cypionkella sp. | reverse complement strand
TGTGGTGGTGCTGGCATGATTGCGGCGCTTATGGCACAGGCGCGGGCGCAAAACCTGCGTATTTGCTGCGCCGAAAGCTGCACAGGCGGGATGCTCGCCGCGCTGTTGACCCAATTACCAGGATCATCCGATGTGTTTGACTGCGGCTTTGTCACCTATTCCAACGGCGCGAAAATGGCGATGCTGGGGGTGTCGCAGGCTGATTTGGACAGTTTTGGCGCGGTCAGCGAAGCTGTGGCCCTGGCCATGGCCAATGGCGCTTTGGATCGTTCCAATTCGCATATCGCCGTGTCGATCACCGGAATCGCAGGGCCGGGCGGGTCGGCCTTTAAACCCGAAGGCCGCGTGTGCTTTGGCCTTGCCTCGCGGATAGCGGATCGCCCCCCCTTGGCCCAAGCGCAGACCATCGATTTTGGCGCTTTGGGCCGCGATAGGGTGCGGATCGCCGCGCGCGACCACGCGCTGGCGCTGTTGTTTAGGGCTTTGTCGTGATCTGCGGTGCATAAAGTTGGGCCGCCCGCATCTCAAAGGCGCGCACGATTCTGAGCATCGCCTCATGAAACACAAGCCCAATAATGCCAGCGAGAATTGGATTTTTAAATTCAAAATCCACCGAAAAATCCACTTCACACCCCCCTTGCACGGGGGTGAACTGCCAAATTGATTGTAAATGCCGAAACGGGCCATCCAGATATTCGGTGACAATCCGCCCCTGATCGGCATAAAGCGCGACGCGCGAGCCGAATTTTTCGCGAAACACCTTAAAGGAAATCACCAAATCGGCCTCCATCACCTCGCCGCCGTCAATGGGCGTGCGCGAACGGATGCGCGCTGCCGCCGCCCAAGGCAGAAATTCGGGGTAGCGCGCCACATCGGCCACCAGCGCAAACATTTGCGCGGGGGCATAGGGCAAAATTTTCTTCTCGGCGTGCGATGGCATGGCAACCTATTGCGTGACTTTGCTGCGCGCTTGTGCTGTTCTGGGCGGCGAAAATCAAGAGGTTTCAATGCCGCAGATAACGTCAAAAACCACGCTGCGCGCGCCCGATGGTCGCGGCTATATGATCGACGAGATGATCTCGGCCAAATCCATCGCCGCGCGTGTCGAAGAATTGGCCCGCCATATCACCGCCCATTACGCGGGCTGTGATCGGCTCATCGTCGTGGGGCTTTTGCGCGGCTCTTTCGTCTTTATCGCCGATTTGGTGCGCGAAATTGACCTGCCGGTCGAAGTTGATTTTCTAGAGGCCTCCTCTTACGGCGATGCGATGCATTCCTCACGCGAGGTGCGTATTTTGAAGGATTTGCGCGGCGAGATTTCGGGGCGCGATGTTTTGGTGGTCGAGGATATCGTGGATACGGGCTTTACCCTGACCCATGTCAAAAAGCTGCTCCTCTCGCGAGAGCCGCGCCGCCTAGAGGTCTGCGCGCTGTTGGATAAACCGTCGCGCCGCGAAGTGCCGATTGCGGCCACATGGACGGGGTTTGAAATCCCCGATGAATTTGTGGTGGGTTATGGCATTGATTTTGCACAAAGAAACCGAAACCTGCCCTTTATCGGCAAGGTGCGATTCACCGATCAGGAGGGATAAATGGGCCCGATTTGGTTTATGCGGATGTATCAATGGGCGCGCAATCCGCCGTCGCCGCAAAGGGTGAAACTTATTCTGCTGGTGGTTGCGCTGTGTTTCGCGCTATGGGGTATTGAATTGTTGGGGCTTTGGCCCGATGCCTTGCAGGTCAATCCCAAACTCAAACCCTAAGGAGGCACAGATGCGCAGCTATCTATGGGCCGGACTTGCCAGCCTTCTGCTTGGCGGGTTTGTGGCTTTTGTGCTTTCTGCACCGCGCCCGTATGATGCCCGCGTCTTTGACACGATCACGGCCGATCCCGCTGCGGGCGAGGCGGTGTTTTGGGCCGCAGGTTGCGCCAGTTGCCACCGCGCGCCGCAGGGCGGTGATGATTTGATTCTGGCGGGGGGACAGGCTTTTGCCACCCAATTTGGAACGTTCCACGCACCAAATATCTCGCCCGATCCAGTGCAGGGCATTGGGGGGTGGACCTTGCCCCAATTTGCCCGCGCCCTGCAACAAGGCGTCTCGCCCAAAGGGGCGCATTACTATCCTGCCCTGCCCTACACGGCCTATGCCAAAATGACCCCGCAAGATGTGGCGAATTTAAAGGGGTTTATGGACAGATTGCCCAGCGATGCCACCCCCTCCCTGCCGCATGACATCGGATTTCCCTTTAACATCCGCCGCAGCCTTGGATTGTGGAAATTTCTATATGCAGGTCAGCCCTATGTCATCACGGCAGATTTGACCGCGCAGCAGGAACGCGGCCGCTACATTGCCGAGGCGCTGGCGCATTGCGGCGAATGCCACACGCCGCGCGATGCTTTGGGCGGATTGGATCGTTCCAAATGGTTGGCTGGCGCGGCAAGCGCCGATGGCAAAGGCCGCGTGCCCGCTATCGCGGGGCTGGATTGGAGCGATGCGGAACTTATGACCTATTTCACCACGGGCTTTACCCCCGATTACGACTCGGTCGGCGGGCATATGGCGCATGTCGTTGATAATATGGGAAAACTACTAGAATCAGACCGCGCCGCGCTCATCGCCTATTTGCGTGCCGTGCCCGCGCGAAATTAACGCCCCAATTGCGCCAGCCGTGCCGCGCGCAGCCGTGCGAAATCGTCGCCGGCGTGATAGGATGACCGCGTCAGCGGCGTGGCGGAAACCATCAGAAACCCTTTGCCGAAGGCCGCGGTTTCATAGCTTTTAAATTCATCCGGGGTGACAAAACGATCGACACGGTGATGTTTGGGCGTGGGCTGCAAATATTGGCCGATGGTCAAGAAATCGACATCAGCCGCGCGCATATCATCCATGACTTGGCCCACCGACCCACGGTCTTCGCCCAGGCCCACCATGATGCCCGATTTGGTGAAAATCGTCGGGTCCAATTCCTTGACCCGCTGCAACAGCCGCAAAGAATGGAAATAGCGCGCGCCCGGGCGCACCGAAGGATACAGCCCCGGCACCGTTTCAAGATTATGGTTGAACACATCGGGCTTGGCCGCCACCACCATTTCCAGCGCGCTGTCTGGGCATTTCAGGAAATCAGGGGTAAGAATTTCAATCGTCGTGGCCGGGCTTTGGTGGCGAATGGCGCGGATGGTTTGGGCAAAATGCGCAGCGCCGCCATCTGCCAAATCATCGCGGTCAACCGAGGTGACCACCACATGGGCCAGCCCCAGTTCCGCCACTGCATGGGCGACACGGCCCGGCTCGAAATTGTCTAAATTGGTGGGTTTACCCGTGGCAATATTGCAAAACGAACAGCCGCGCGTGCAAATATCGCCCATGATCATCATGGTCGCGTGGCCCTGACTCCAACATTCGCCGACATTGGGGCAGCCCGCCTCTTCGCAGACGGTGACCAGTTTTTTGTCGCGCAAAATCTGCTTGGTTTTCAAATATCCTTCGGAATTGGGCGCTTTTACGCGAATCCAATCGGGCTTTTTGGGCTGCGCGTTATCGGGGCGATGCGCCTTTTCAGGATGACGCGGCCGAGATTGCGCTGGGTCGGGCAGATGTAATTCGCGCATGGCCTATCCTGCATGTCGTGATGCAAGATAGATACTCCCCGCCCCGCGCTTTGGCAATGCACCT
>CAXNIF010000237.1:0-3687 GCA_964202345.1 Cypionkella sp. | reverse complement strand
GAATAGTCTTTCCGCATATGATTTTGCCTCACCCGCCAGTCGCGCGACTTGGGGCAATCCTGCGCCTGCAAAAGCAATTGGTAGATCAGCTTGGGAAACTTTGTGAAGCGATACGATCAGCGCAGATAGATCGGTGTCATTCAGATACTGAACTTCGTCGATAAGCAGCAACCAACCCTTACCAGCAGATCTGGCAGCCTCACCCACCAGAACAAAAAGCTCGGGTAAATCAAATTGAATGTCACCACTATCTGCCAGTCCAGGCTCTGGTTCAGAAGCGCCTTCTATACCAACGCCAATGCCCGCGACTTCTATGTTTAGTATCGAGGCAAAGTTACGCAGGCCGCGCAATCCCTTTGCTGCAAGATGTTTCGCCGCCTCGACAGTAGACAAAGATCGCAGGATACGACGCATTTCGGGAAAGATTAGTTTGGCAAGACTGGCTTGTTCTGGGGCTTCTATTTTTGAAACAAGCAAGCCGTGCTGGTCGCCAATTTTGTAGAACTCATTAAGTAGGACAGTTTTTCCCGTGCCGCGCAGCCCTAGCAACATGGTAGGGCGCGCATATTTTCCCAATGCAACCCGTTGGATAGCCGTTTGCGCCGCTTGTATGACCTCTTCGCGCCCCGCCAACTCAGGCGGTCGCCGTCCAGCGCTGGGGGCAAATGGGTTACGAACGGGGTCCATGTCTGTCCTTAGGTCTAGCAATAACTAGTGAAGACTATCATTTATTGCTAGTTATTGCTAGTTATTGCTAGTTATTGCTAGTTATCACATCATCTCCCGCACATCGGTCAGCCGCCCCGTAATCGCCGCCGCTGCCGCCATGGCAGGCGAGAGCAAATGCGTGCGCCCGCCGCGGCCTTGGCGGCCTTCGAAATTGCGGTTAGAGGTGGCCGCGCAGCGCTCTCCCGGCGCAAGCTGGTCAGGATTCATGGCCAAGCACATGGAACACCCCGCAAGACGCCATTCAAAACCCGCGTCGATGAAAATCTGGGCCAGACCCTCTTCCTCGGCCTGCGCCCTTACCAAACCAGACCCCGGAACCACCATCGCGCGGATGCCGTCCTTTTTCTTTTTGCCTTTCAGGATTGCCGCCGCAGCGCGCAAGTCCTCAATTCGGCCATTGGTGCAAGACCCGATGAAGACTGTGTCAATCGCGATATCCGACAGTTTCTGCCCAGGCTTCAGGCCCATATAGTCCAGCGAGCGTTGAACAGCCTCGGCCTTACCTGCGGCAAATTCCGATGGGTTGGGCACAAGGCCCGTGATCGGCAGCACGTCTTCGGGGCTGGTGCCCCATGTCACCACGGGGGCGATATCCTCGCCCTTCAAGGTGACAACCTTATCCCAATGCGCGCCCTCGTCGGAAAACAGGGTTTTCCAATAGGCCAGCGCCGCTTCCCAAGCCGCGCCTTTGGGCGCATGGGGGCGGCCCATGCAGTAGGCAAAGGTTTTCTCATCGGGCGCAATCAGGCCCGCGCGCGCGCCGCCCTCAATTGCCATATTGCACACGGTCATGCGGCCTTCCATCGACAGCTCGCGAATGGCTTGGCCGCAATATTCAATCACATATCCCGTGCCGCCCGCCGTGCCCGTGGCCCCAATCACCGACAAGGTGATGTCTTTCGCGGTGACACCGGGGCGCAAGGAACCCGTGATTTCCACTTTCATATTCTTGGCTTTACGCTGAATCAGCGTTTGCGTGGCCAAAACATGTTCCACTTCCGATGTGCCAATCCCATGCGCCAGCGCGCCAAAGGCGCCATGGGTGGCCGTGTGGCTATCGCCGCAGACCACGGTCATGCCTGGCAAAGTCCAGCCCTGCTCTGGCCCGACGATATGCACAATGCCCTGACGGACGTCCGAAACGGGATAATAGTGAATCCCGAAATCGCGGGCGTTTTTGTCCAGCGCCGCCACTTGAATACGGCTGTCTTCGGTCATTGTCGCGGCATTGGCGCGGTCAAGCGTGGTGGGCACATTGTGATCTGGCACGGCGATGGTCTTTTCGGGCGCGCGGACGGGGCGGCCCGCCATGCGCAGCCCCTCAAAGGCCTGAGGCGAGGTCACCTCATGCACCAGATGGCGGTCGATATACAAAAGGCAGGTGCCGTCAGCGGCCTGATCTACCAAGTGGTCGTCCCAGATTTTGTCATAAAGCGTGCGAGCGGTCATGGCTCTTCCTTGCGTGTTGGGGAATGACGGAAATGCGATTTGGGCGCGATGGCGCCCCATACATCAAAGGCGTGCCAAAATGGCGCGGGTGGCACCGTAAAACCGCCACGGCAGGCGATCATGGTCGCTGATGTTGAAAAACCTATTCATGCACGATTTCTTACGCGGTTTTTGGCCGATTGGCAACGGGATGGCAGGGACGATCTGGAATCTTGGCCGCCCAGCCCCATGTTGAAGGGAGGAGGACCCTTTCATGCGTTACATTCCCGCCCTATTCATCGCAGCCTTATTGGCCGCAAGCCCCATAGAGGCCCAAGAAAACATGCCAAAAATGATGTATAAAAGCACCGAAACGCCCAGCTACGCCGTCTTGCAGCGCCTTGGCGCGGCTGAACTGCGCCGCTATGAGCCGCGCATCGTGGCCGAAGTGACCGTGAATGGCAGCCGCTCGGGCGCGATCAATCAGGGCTTTCGCCTTTTGGCGGGCTATATCTTTGGCGGCAACGAAGGCGCAGCCAAAGTGGCGATGACTTCGCCGGTGGCGCAAATGCCTGCCGAGAAAATCGCCATGACGTCTCCCGTGGCGCAGACAGGCGCACAAGGGGCGGGGCCAGATGGGCCTTGGGTGGTGCAATTTACCATGCCAGCCACTTATTCGATGGACAGCCTGCCAAAGCCCAAAAACCCTGCGATCCGCCTTGTGCCGCAGCCGGCCGCGCGCCAAGTGGCCTTGCAATTTTCAGGATTGGCCAACGCGGGCCTTTTGGCCCAAAAAGAAACCGAATTGCGCGCGATTGCCGCCGATGCTGGCATCGATTTGCTGGCGGGGCCGATGTATTACTTTTACGATGATCCCTTTACCCTGCCGTGGAACCGCCGCAACGAAGTGGCTTTTGTCGTGAAATAGCAGCGATTAGAACTGGGCAAACTTGCCACGGGCGATTTCACGTTCGCGCATTTCCAGATCGTATAAATTGGCCGATGCCCGCAGATAGGCCAACTCGGCCTCGGCGCGGGAAATTGGGCGCAAAAACAGCGGGCGGGTAAAGATTTTGGACAGTAACGACATTCGGGGTCTCCTATAGTTTCATTGATCTCTGCACGCCATGGTATATGCTGCAATGCAGCATATTCTGCTAGGGATCATTGCGAATAGCCCTTATGCGCCCAGCGCAGGGCTTGCGCCCCGCGCGGCCTTTTCGTATAGGCCCGTCTTCGCTGCCGTTGAGATTCCGCGCGTGCAGTGCTAGAGATAAGCTGCCAACCAAATATGCCTGCCCTTTTTTTGGGCCTTTATCGGAGGACATCGTCCTGTCTAGCGAACCCCAAACCGGCCTGCCCACGCGCGATGCACAGCAGCGCCCTGCAACCGATTATACTTCGGCAGAACTCTTGGCGGTGGTGATGACCTCGGTCGAAGATGACAAGGCCGAAGATGTCGTTCAAATTGATCTGCGCGGGCGCTCGGATGTGGCGGATTACATGGTGATCTGCTCGGGCCGCTCCACG
>CAXNIF010000236.1:0-3702 GCA_964202345.1 Cypionkella sp. | reverse complement strand
TATATAGGCCCGCGGCGGGGTTGAGGCAGCGCAGTGCCTCGGTCAGGCCCAGATTTGTCAGGCGGCGATAGGCGGCGCGGCTGGCGGGCAGGGCCAGGGCATCGCGCGCCCAAGCTTCGGGCTTGGCGGCGTCGATATCTTGGGGGATGATGTTGTAATCACCACAAAAAACCGCACATTCTTCAGCGGCCAAAACTTCGGCCACGCGGGCCTGCATCCGGGCCATCCAAGCCAATTTATAGCCATATTTGCCCGCCACAATCGGGGAATCGCCGTCAAACTCCACGGGGTTGCCATTGGGCAAATAAAGGCCGCAAATGCGCACGCCTTGCACCACGGCCTCGATCCAGCGGGCTTGCTCATCGCTGTCGTCCCCCGCCAGCCCGCGCCGCACATCGCTTAGGGCGAATTTGGACAAAATGGCCACGCCGTTAAATGATTTTTGCCCGTGGGTTTCGACGTGATAGCCCATGGATTCAAAGATGTCGCGCGGGAAATTTTCGTCTGGGGATTTGATCTCTTGCAGGCAGATCACATCGGCATCAACGCCGGGGCCTTGTAAATAGGCCACCAGCCTGTCCATCCGCGCCTTGATCCCATTGATATTGAAGGTGACAATTTTCATCTGGCGGGCCTTTGATTGCTTTCGCGCCAGACTATGCTGCGCCGCGCCTTGATTCAAGCGCCGCCACCAGCCACAGACGATCTAGGCTGTCCAAAGCGTCTTTGTCATAATGGCTTTGCGTGTAATGGCCCGTAGGGGTGACGTATCCAAGCGCCGCCTCTTGCAACAAGGCTTGGCGCGCGCTGTCCTCATTGTAGGGGGCCGTTTGAAGGCTGGGAAAATCACGGCGAAGAGCGCGGGGAAAAACCAGCCGAGAGGCTGCGCGCGACAGATTCACGCAAGCCGTCCCTTGCATGGCCGCCAGCACCATCAACCGGGCGGATTTCGCCTCAAGCGAACGCAGGCTGATGTCTTGCCGCAGCGGGTCGGGCGCGCCCTGACCGTAAAAATGCGTGGGGCCAGTGGCAGGGTAAACCATATCGCAGCCATAAAAGGCCAAAACGCGCGGCTTTAGCGCGTCCAGCGCCCAATAGGCGGCGGTAAAGGCCATGGTGGCCCCCGCATAGATAAACCCGCCAAAGCGGTTTTGGGCTGGGACAAAGTCGCCCTCGTCAATCAAGCTTTGGCCTTTTTGGGGCGTAGGAATGTTCTCGCGCGGAAAATCAAAGGGATAGATCATCGCATCCCAATCAGGGCGGATGGCATGGGCGTTGTTAATGGCGACAATCGTGTCAAACCCCTCGCGCCGCCAGCCGCGCGCCCCAATCGCCGCAGGGGCCGAGCCCAGAAGAAGAACTGTGGTCATGCCGCGCCCCCGTGATGGTGATGGGGGGATAGTAGGGCGGGGGCGGGGGAAGGAAAGGGCAGCCGCGCCGCCCTCACATCGAAAAACTAACCCCGCAGCCGCAGCTTGAGGTCGCATTCGGGTTTTGCACGACGAAGCGCGCGCCGATCAACTCTTCGGTGAAATCAATCACGGCCCCCGCCAGAAGCGGCAGCGAGATTTCATCAATCAGCACTTTTTGCGCGGCCAAATCGCCTTGGCCTTGCAGCACCAGATCGCTGGACGCGGGATCGTCCAGCTTGATTTCATATTGAAAGCCAGAACATCCCCCCCCTTCGACGGCCACCCGCAAGGGTTTCGCCTGACCCGTCATGGCGGCGATTTCGGCCAATCTGGCAAAGGCGCGGTCTGGCACAGTGGGAGGTAGGTTCATTTTGCTCTCCTAAACGGGGCTTGCATGTCATATAGGGGGGATAGGCCCCCGCAACAAGAAGGCAGTTTCATGAGCGCGCCCATCGCCCCTTTTGCCTGCGACCCCGCCGCCAGTCGAGGGCGGCGCCATGCTGAAAGCCTGTCCTCTTTTCGCAGCCAGTTTCAGCGCGACCGCGACCGCATTATCCATTCTTCGGCGTTTCGCCGCCTGAAACACAAAACGCAGGTCTTTGTTGAACACGAAGGCGATTACTACCGCACCCGCCTGACCCATTCGATCGAGGTGGCGCAAGTGGCGCGCACGCTCGCGGGGGTGCTGGGGCTGAACACCGATCTGGCCGAGGCGATTGCGCTGGCCCATGATCTGGGCCACACGCCCTTTGGCCATACGGGCGAGGATGCGCTTGCCGCCCTGATGTCCCCTTACGGCGGCTTTGACCACAACGCGCAGGCGCTGCGGATTGTCACGCGGCTGGAACGCCACTACGCCGATTTTGATGGGCTGAACCTAACATGGGAGACGCTGGAAGGTATTGCCAAACATAACGGCCCCGTAACGGGCCCCAATGCCGACGCCAAACATGCAGGGCCGCTGCCCTATGCCTTGGCCGAAGTGAACGCGCAATGGGATTTGGAATTGGACACCTTTGCCAGTGCCGAGGCGCAGGTGGCCGCGATTTCCGATGACATCGCCTATTCGCACCATGATTTGCACGATGGCTTGCGCTCTGGGTTGTTCGACGAAAGCGATTTGATGGAATTGCCCGTCACTGGCCCCGCGTTTCAGGCGGTGGATCGGCTCTATCCGAATTTGGACAAAATGCGCCGCCGTCACGAGGCGCTGCGGCGGGTGTTTGGCGTGATGGTGGAAGATGTGATTGCGGTTGCGCAGAACCGATTGACTTCGGCCCGTCCTCAGTCGGTTGATGAGATCCGCGCGCTGGGCACGACGGTGATCCGCTTTTCCAAACCGCTGTTCCAAGACCTGAAATCGGTGCGGTCTTTCCTGTTCACCCGCATGTATCGTGCCCCTTCGGTGATGAAAGAACGCGCAAGAGTAACAGAGGTGGTGAACGGTCTCTTCCCGCTGTTCCTGTCGCGCCCTGAGCTGTTGCCCACTGAATGGCAGACCGATATTGCGGCCGCGCAGGGGGATGTGGAACTGGCCCGCGTGGTGGCGGATTATGTGTCGGGCATGACGGACAGGTTTGCGTTGCAGGAGGGGGGGAGGTTGTTGGGGTAACGTTCGTGCAGTTTGAACTTCCCTTGGGCCGGAATCAAGGCGCGCAGCGCCGCCGGCCCGCGCCCTCCCTCCCCCCAGGAGGGCGCACTCCGCCGCCAGTGCCTAGAACTAAGTTCGGGGGAACGGAGCCATAAAGCGCGCAGAACTTCTGGGGCGCGCCCGCCCGAGGAAGGGCGCGGCCCTATGGTGGCTTTGAAAAAGACAATCGCGAAATAATTCGCGGCTCTGCAACTTGTTACAATTAGTCTTTCTTTTCATCTTGTGGCGTATTTTGCGTGATGTTTTGGATTACAACCTTTTTCCCACCAAACGCAGCCAAAATCGCGCCTACAATCATCAGTGGAAATCCGATGAACCCACCGATTACGGTCAGGGTTAAAACCAAACCCAGCAACAGAAGTATTACTCCAAATATCCGCATTTCTCTATCCTAACCCTGATTTCTTTCATAAAGGGTATCGGAAAAAAAATGTGTCAACGGCGAAATTATTAGACCGCATTCTACCCTACTTCTCAGGTATCAACCCCTTCGGAGAAAACCGCAGCACCAACAACAACACCGCGCCCAGTGTGATCAGGCGCAAATGCGGGGCGGCGTCGATCAGGTGCGATTTCAGCGCGCCATTGGGAAGCGGCATGGTCAAATAGCCCATCGCCACAGGCCCCGCGTTTTCGACA
>CAXNIF010000235.1:0-3741 GCA_964202345.1 Cypionkella sp. | reverse complement strand
TGTGGTTCGGATGGGGGAAGAAAACCTGAATTTGTTCACCGCACAGAAAGTCGGACAAATCGGCGGCGGTGTTGCAGGCGCATTGGTGGAGTCTGCAAAAGCTACACCTGTTTTGCGCGATGAAGAAAAGCGGCTTGTCGAGCCTGCTTTGTCGTCTTTGTTCTAAAATAACCTTGTCGGTTTTCATATTTAATGGCGGCTAGAAAAGAAAAAGGCCGAAGGTTTCCCCTAGGCCCCTAATTTCAAGGATGCGCTTTCGCATATTCTTGCGAAACTAGTTCCGCGCCTTATCCACCATCTTGCCCTTAGCAATCCACGGCATCATGTCGCGCAGTTTTTTGCCCACCACTTCGATTTGGTGTTCGTCGTTGCTGCGGCGCGAGGCTTTGATCGTGGGCTGGCCCACGGCGTTTTCCAGCATGAAATCGCGCACGAATTTGCCTGATTGGATATCGTTCAGCACCGCTTTCATGCGGGCTTTGGTTTCCGCATAAGGCAGGATGCGCGGGCCGCTGACATATTGGCCATATTCGGCGGTGTTGGAAATCGAGTAATCCATATTGGCAATGCCGCCTTCATAGATCAGGTCAACGATCAACTTCACTTCGTGCAGGCATTCGAAATAGGCCATTTCAGGCTCATAGCCCGCTTCAACCAGCGTCTCGAACCCCATACGGATCAACTCGACCAAGCCGCCGCACAAAACCGCCTGCTCGCCGAACAAATCGGTTTCGCATTCTTGGCGGAAGTTGGTCTCAATGATGCCAGAGCGCCCGCCGCCGATGGCGCTGCAATAGGACAGGCCGATTTCCATCGCCTTACCGGTGGCGTTTTGATGCACTGCCACAAGGCAAGGCACGCCGCCGCCTTTGGTATATTCGCCGCGCACCGTGTGGCCGGGGCCTTTGGGGGCCATCATAATCACGTCAACGCCGGGCTTTGGCTCGATCAGGCCGAAATGCACGTTCAGGCCATGGGCAAAGGCAATCGCCGAGCCTTCGCGCAGATTGTCGTGGACGTATTTTTTGTAGGTTTCCGCCTGCAATTCGTCGGGCATGGTGAACATGATGACATCGCACCAGGCCGCAGCGGCGGCGATATCCATCACTTTTAGCCCTTCGGCTTCGCATTTCTTGGCCGAGGCAGAGCCAGGGCGCAGGGCGACGACGACGTTTTTCGCCCCCGAATCGCGCAGGTTCAGCGCATGGGCGTGGCCTTGGCTGCCATAGCCCAAAATGGCGACTTTTTTGTCTTTGATTAGGTTGATGTCGCAGTCACGATCGTAATAGACGCGCATGGCGTTCCCTCCGTTTGATGATATCGGCATCATAGGGGTTTTTGCGCGGATTTTTGTGCAAAATTTGACATATTTTGGCCCAATATGTAATAGTCATTCGGAAACAATGGCAAAGCTGGATTTTTCATGCAGATTGACGAGGCCGACCGCCGCATCTTGCGCCATTATCTCGATGCCCCAGCCCAAGACCGCGCCCAGCTTGCCGCCAAGGCGGGGGTGACAGGGGCCACATTGTGGCGGCGGCTGGATCGCTTGGCCGAGGCGGGGCTGATCGGGCCTGCCCGCGCCCGCATCAATTGGCGCAAACTGGGCTATGAGGTCGAGGTGTCCTTGCGCTTTACGCTGGACAAGACAAACCCCCGCGCCTTTGACGAATTTATCGCCGCCGCCCGCCTTGTGCCCGAAGTGGTGACGATTGAAACCTTTTTGGGGCGGGTGGATGTCCGCCTGAATGTGATCGCCCGCGACATGGCCCATTACCAGCAGCTTTACCGCGTGCAAATCTTGACCCTGCCGCATATCGCCGAAGTCGAGGCTTTGATGCTGATTTCCACGCTCAAGGACAGCGAGGGCCTGCCCCTATGATCGACGACACCGACCTTGCCATTTTGCGCGTGCTGGCCGCCGATGCCCATGCGGGGGCGGGCGAGATTGGCCGCGCGCTTGGCCTCTCACAACCTGCGGCTTGGCGGCGGATCAAGCGGCTGACCGATGCCGGCATCATCGACGGCGCCCATGTCCCCGCCGACCGCGCGCGCCTTGGCTTTGGGGTGACGGTGTTTTTGGGGATCAAACTTGCCGCCAAGGGCCGCTTGGCGCATGAGGATTTTGAACGCGCCGTCATCGCCATCCCCGAGGTGCAAGTGGTGCAGCATGTGCTGGGCCTGTTCGATTACCGCCTGCGGGTGGTGGCGCGGGATATTGCCGATTTTGAACGCGTGCTGCGCCGCCGTATTATGGTCTTGCCCGCCGTGGGCCAAATCGAAGCGAATGTGCTGCTCAGCGAAGAGCGTCGCAAGGGGCCAATTGATTAGCCGCAAATAGACCTGACTTTGCCAAAACGAGGCGCTACCTTGCCTGCATATGGAGGGCCGCATGAAAATCACCAAGCTAGAAACCTTTGGCAACGACTTTGTGGCCTTTGTCAAAGTGACCACCGATACGGGCGATTTTGGCTGGGGGCAGATGTCCACCTATAACGCCGATATCACCACCGAGATTTTTCACCGCCAAGTCGCGCGCCACGTGATGGGGCGCTCGGCGATGGATATTCGCGATGCCTTAGATTTCGTCTATGAGCGCGAGCATAAGTTTCAAGGCAGCTATCTGCGCCGCGCGCAAACGGGGCTGGACACCGCCCTTTGGGATTTGCACGGGCGCTTGGCAGGCAAGCCCGTGGTCGAACTGTTGGGCGGAACCCCCGGCCACTTGCGCGCCTATGCCTCTAGCATGAAGCGCGACATCACCCCCGCCGATGAGGCGGCGCGCTTTGTGCGCTTGCGCGATGAAGTTGGCTTTGATGCGTTCAAATGGCGCGTGGGGGCTGAATGTGGCCGCGATGGCGACGAATGGGAAGGGCGCACCGCCGAAGTGGTGCCCGTGGTGTCGCGCGCGCTGGGCGATGGCATTGCCAAATTGGTGGACGGCAATTCTTGCTATTCGCCCGCCCGTGCCATCGAACTGGGCAAGATGCTGCAAGACAACGGCATTTCCCATTTCGAAGAACCTTGCCCCTATTGGGAGATGGAGCAAACAGCGCAGGTCAGGGCGGCGCTGGATTTGGACGTCACCGGCGGCGAGCAAGACTGCGAATTGCAAATCTGGGCGCGGATGTTTGATCTGGGCGCGGTGGATGTGGCCCAGCCCGATGTGATGTATATGGGCGGGATCACCCGCACCTTGCAAGTTTGCGAGATGGCCGCCGCCCATGGCCTGCCCATCACCCCGCACGCCGCCAATCTTAGCCTTGTGACCATGTGCACCATGCATCTGCTTAAGGCCATTCCCAATGCGGGCAAATATCTGGAATTTTCTATTGAAGGTCTGGATTACTACCCGTGGCAAGAGGGGCTGTTTTTGGGCAATCCGTACAAAATCGAAGATGGCTGCGCCCTTGTGCCCTCTGAACCCGGTTGGGGGGTCGAGATCAACCCCGATTGGTTGTCGCGCGCGGCCTATCGTGCCACAAGTTTGGCAGACCTTTAAGGAGACTGACATGAACCTACCCCATGCCCATATTGACCCAGATGGGTTGCAAGAGTTCTCGGTGGTCTTTACCGACCGCTCGCTCAATCACATGTCGGCCCGCTTTGGCGGCGCGATGCGCGAAATATCGACGCTGTTGAAACAGGTTTACGGTGCCAGCGCGCTGGCGCTTGTGCCGGGGGGCGGCAGCTATGGCATGGAGGCTGTGGCGCGCCAATTTGGCCAAGGGCGCAGCTTGA
>CAXNIF010000234.1:0-3787 GCA_964202345.1 Cypionkella sp. | reverse complement strand
TTGATTACGACAGCTAACACACCAGATTGCGCCAAGACGAAATTTGGGCCATGTCTAAGGCTGGTTTAAACGATCAAGGTGCAAATGGCACGCAAGCCGAACCAAGACTATGAAATGACTGGCCCGCTGCGATTGCTGGCGGTGGGGCTGACGGCTGTCGTTTTGTTGACCCTGTTTATTTTGTGGCGCATTGACGGGCCGCGCGCCGAAGCGGTGCGCGCGCATATCACCGATAAGATTGCCCCAGTGCTGCAATGGGGCGGCACCCCGATCATTTGGGTAAAAGATGTGCTGGGTGATTTTCAATCCTATGCGCGCCTTTATGAACAAAACGAACAATTGCGCGAAGAATTGCGCCAAATGAAATCGTGGAAAGAGGCGGCGCTGCAACTTGAACAGATGAATGCGCGGCTGTTGGATTTGAACAAGGTGCGGCTTGACCCAAAGCTGACCTATCTGACAGGTGTTGTTTTGGCCGATAGCGGCAGCCCCTTTCGCCAATCGGTCTTGATTAATGCGGGCGGGCGCGATGGGGTGCGCGATGGTTGGGCGGCGATGGATGGCATTGGCCTTGTTGGCCGTATCGCTGGCGTGGGCGAAAAGACGTCCCGCGTTTTGTTGCTGACCGATAACAACAGCCGCATTCCCGTGACATTGCAGCCGTCGGGGCAAAAGGCGCTGCTATCGGGCGATAACTCTGCCTTGCCGCCGTTGGATTTTGTCGAAGACCCCAGCGCGATTGCGGCAGGTGATTTGGTGGTTTCTTCGGGCGATGGCGGTATTTTTCCGGCAGGATTGGTGGTGGGCAAAGTCGTCTTGGCCGAAGGGAAGCGGCTGCGCGTGCGCCTAGAGGCTGACATGGCGCGGTTGCAATTCTTGCGCATTTTGCGCTCGCATGAGTTGGACCCAATCACCAATCTGGGCGCTTTGCTGGCTTTGCCCCCTATGCAAGGCCCGCCGGCGCCCCCGCCGGCCGATATTGACCCGGCAATGACCACGAATACCCAAGACGGCGAGGTCGCACCGTGATTGATCCAATCACATTCACATTATGGCGCGGCAGGTTGGGCTTTTTGTTTTTGGCAGCGCTGCTGATATTCTTTGCGCTCTTGCCACTCGATCGCGACGCCGGGCGCTGGCCCGGCCCTGATATTTTACTTTGCCTTGTTTTGGCATGGATGATGCGCCGCCCCGACTTTTTGCCCTTATCCTTATTGGCCATCACCTTGCTGATGGCAGATATTTTGCTGATGCGCCCGCCGGGGCTGATGGCCGCGTTGATCGTGATCGCCGCAGAGGTGATCCGCGCGCGCAGTGTCTTGATGCGCGAGCTTAGTTTTCCGATGGAATTGGCGCTGGTGGCTGGACTGATGCTGGCTATTTTGCTGGCCTATAAATTTGTTTTGGCCATCACTTTACTGCCGCAGGTGGGTCTTGGGGCCGCGTTGATTCAATGGATTTGGTCGGTGATCGCCTATCCGGGCGTTGTTTTGGTCACAAGTTTTGTTTTAGGGCTTCGCAAGCCTAGTTTGGGCGAGTTTGACGCCTATGGCCGCAGATTTTAGGATCAAATATGGCACCGCGCAAACCCAAAACTCCTGCCGAACTTTCCGAAGGCGTCACCCGCCGCGCGTTGATGATCGGCGCGGGTATGGGGGCCATGGTGGCGGCTTTGGGCGCGCGCATGTATCACTTGGGCGTCTCGCAAGCCGATGAATATCGGCTTTTGGCCGAAGAAAACCGTATCAGTATTCGCCTGATCCCACCGGCGCGGGGCCAAATATTTGATCGCAACGGTATTTTGATTGCAGGGAACGAACAAAACTATCGTGTGGTCATCACCAAGGAAGACGCCAGCAAAGCCGAGGGCGGGGCCGTTGCGGTGATAGACCGCTTGCGCCAGCTTATTCCCTTGACCCAGCAAGATGCCGCCGAAGCCTTGGCCGCGCTGGATCGCAACAGCCCCTTTGTCCCGATTCCTGTGGCAGAGCGCCTAAGCTGGCAAGATTTTTCCGAAGTGGCCATCAATAGCCCCGCCCTGCCTGGCGTGATCCCAGAAGTGGGCCTGTCGCGAATTTACCCGCAAGGCGGCGATTTTTCGCATGTCGTGGGCTATGTTGGCCCCGTCAGCGAAAAAGACTTGCAAGGCGTCGAAAAGCCCGATCCTTTGCTGCAAATTCCCCGTTTTCAAATTGGAAAAATCGGCACAGAGCGTTGGATGGAAAGCGCGCTGCGCGGATCGTCGGGCACGCGTCAAATCGAAGTCAATGCTGTTGGCCGCGTGATGCGAGAGTTGTCGCGCCAAGAGGGGATCGCGGGGGCCGACCTGACCTTGACCCTTGATGCAAGGGTGCAAAATTTCATCCAAGCTCGGCTTGGGGGCGAGAGTGCGGCCTGCGTCGTGATGGATGTGCAAAATGGGGATTTGATTGCCGCCGTCTCCGCGCCCGCCTTTGACCCAAATCTGTTCGTTCATGGCATCAGCCACAGCAATTACAAGGTGTTGCTCGAAGATGATCATCGCCCCTTGGCCAATAAGGTCGTCCAAGGTGCCTATCCGCCCGGCTCGACCTATAAGATGGTAACCGCCCTTGCGGCGCTGGCCGAAGGCGTGATCGACACGCAAACCCGCGTAAACTGCCCGGGCTATTACGAATCAGGCGGGCGGCGTTTTCATTGCTGGCGCGCGGGCGGGCATGGCTCGGTCGATTTGGAACGCAGTTTGATGGAAAGCTGCGATGTATATTACTATGACATCGCCCAGCGCGTGGGAATCGACAAGATCGCCGAAATGAGCCGCCGTTTAGGGCTTGGCATCCGCCATGATTTGCCCATGTCGGCCATTGCCGAAGGCAATATCCCCGACAAAGCATGGAAATCGCGGGTGCATCAGGCAGAATGGCGCATTGGCGATACGATCAATGCCGCAATTGGCCAAGGCTATGTGCTGACATCGCCGCTGCAACTGGCGGTCATGACGGCACGGATTGCCACGGGCAAGGCCGTGGTGCCTAGGCTGATTAAATCGATAGCAGGGCGCGAGACGCCGCTGGCCCCTGCCCCCGATTTGGACCTTCAAGCAAAAGATCTTTTGGCGGTTCAGCGCGGTATGTTTGCGGTGATGAACGGGCCAAAAGGCACGGCGGTTTCATCGCGGATCGAAGATGAGACATTGCAAATTTGCGGCAAAACGGGAACGGCGCAGGTGCGCAATATTTCCGCAGCCGAGCGTGCCGAAGGCGTGGTGCGCAACGAGGACTTGCCCTGGAACAGGCGCGATCATGCGCTATTCGTGGGCTATTTCCCCGCCGATGCCCCGCGCTATGCGGTGGCGGTGGTTGTCGAACATGGCGGCGGCGGGTCGGCAGCAGCGGCCCCCATTGCCCGAGATGCCCTGCTGTCCGCCATCAGCCGGGGCCTGCCGCCCCTATCGGCCTATCCCGCTGGCCAACGCGAGGCCATCGAAGCCAAGTTCAAAGAATTATCGCTGCGCTTTGGCACCGCTCAAGACGCCAGCGCGACCAAGATTTAGGGCCAGCAGAGATGAGCTATCTGGAATATCGGCAAAGAGTAAATCCGACAGGCATCACAAAGCTGCTGCATTTTCATTGGCCGCTGATTTTGGTGGTAACCGCCATCGCCACTTTGGGTTGGTTGATGCTCTATTCCATCGCGGGGGGGAACTTTTCGCGCTGGGCCGAACCGCAGATGAATCGCTTTATCTTGGGAATGATATTGCTGGTTGTGCTGGGTTTGTTGCCGTCTTGGCTTTGGAACGTGACGGCTT
>CAXNIF010000233.1:0-3803 GCA_964202345.1 Cypionkella sp. | reverse complement strand
GCCCCGGGGATATGGGGAAACCCTTGAAAATTGATCAGATTGTTGAATTTCGCTTGGCAAGTGGCGCTGCTGCGATCACAACCTGCCTCTAGGCGCACCACATCCCCCAAAGCCAAGGGCACCGCCAGATTTTGCCACAAGGTGACCTGCCTTGCCCCAAAGGCCATGGCTTTGTCGGTTTTGATCATGCCCTTTAGCCCCTTGGCCTGACCCGTTTGCACCGAAAAGCGGCCCAGTTGAAACCAGTCATCCACTGCGCCTGCATCGCCCGCCAGCACAATCTCGCCCTCAGCGCCCAAGCTTTGGACAGTGAACTCTTGGCGATATCCCGCTGATTCTAGGTTGAATTTGCACGAATCATCGCCCAAAACCGCAGCGCATCCTCGGTGATAGACGCGGCCTTGCGGGACATTAAGCGCCTCGGTCTGGCCGCGCAAATCCACCTTAAACGCGCCGCCCGCGCGGGTGACGTCGCCAAAGCTGCCTTTGAACTCGATCATATTTTGCGCGGTGTTGGCCCAGTTGAACAGCCAGATCGTCACCTCTGCGCCGTCATAGCGCCCTGCGGCCAAATCCGCCTCGTCTATGGCCGCATCCGATAAGGCGCCGATAGCTTCGGTGTTGTCCATGCTCAGCCCCGTGCTTGATTGCAGCGCTTTGGCTGCCAGCCCCGTGCTGGCCTTGAACGACATGCCGTTCAAGGTGATATCTTGGTCATGGTCGGTAAAGCCCAATTGCAGGCCATCACGGCGCAAGATCAGCCATGCGCGCGCCACTGTTGTTGCCCCGCCGCGAAGATGTTCCAGCAAATCCGCGCGCGCCTTCATATCCGCACCTCGATGATGGGCACATTGGGCAATTCGCCGGCATTATAGGCCGCAATTGATGTTTGCAGCCGATCAATGTCAAAGCGCACCGGCACATCGAATTCAAACCCCGCCGTCACCTCGGCCCCGATGTCAGGCGGCAGTGCAAAAGTCACCAGCCCGCTGGCATAATCAACGCTGTAATCGACATCTATCACCTTAGGATCGCCGCCGATGGCGCAATAGACTGTGTTTTCCACGGGCTTGCGAATGGGGCGCACATAGGTTTGATCGCCCGAACGGTAGGCCTTAATCAACGGGTATGTCACGCAAACCCCATCCCCCATACCAAGGCGTTGGTCAAAGGGCGTGATCGATGCTCCCAAGGGGCAAGACATATAATCGGTCCAATCTTTCCAACGAAAACCGTGCAATTGGCCCAAACGCGCCTCGAAAAAGGCGGTCAGCAGCTCCAAATCGGCCAATGAACGCAGCCCAAAACCTGCATCATAGCTGCGGCGCGCATGGGCCCAAGGCGTTGATCGTTCCTCATGGCCATTGGCCAGGGTGACAATCTCGGTCAGGCGCTGCGGGCCGCCAAGGCTGCCATAAGACAGGTTTGTGGGAAATCGGATGTCGTGAAATGCCATGGTCAAATCCTTTAACGATTCTTTTGCCCGCGCGCCAAAAGGCGCTGCGCATTGGCGGCAATTTGGCTTTGACTGCGTTGAAACCCTGCAACATCGGGCGTTTGGATATTCATCACCACGGTGACAGGGCGCGCCGCTGTGCCTTGGGCCTGAACCCCAAGCCGCCCGTCGGGGCCACGCGCAAGGGGCATGACCGCCTCTGGCCCCGCCTCGCCCATCAAGCCGCGCCCCCCACGCATGGCAAACTGCGTGGGGGCGCTGACAACACCGCCCTTGGCAAAGGCCGTCACCCGCCCCGAGACGAAAGCACCGCCCTTTTCAAACGGCATCAGCCCCGACAACAGCCCGTTAATGCCATTGGCAATCGCGCCGCCCACGGCATTTTGCACGGGGCGCATCGCGATATCATAAGCGGTGCGCGAGATAGATTGCGCCACCGCGCGCAGTGCATCTTGCAGTTTCATCCCGTCAAAAACCACACCATCAAAGGCGCGCCGCAGACCGCCAGATATCCCATTGGCCAGCGTGTTCACCTCGCGGCCGGTGTAAACCAGACTGCTGCGCATTTTTGACAATTCTCCATCAAAGGCCGAAACCACGCCCGAGGTCTGCCCAAGAGACATCTCTAAGGCGGTTATTTGCTCATTAAGGTCAAATACTTGTGTCATTTTCTTCATCCTTTACCTTATCGGGGAATTTTCCCACCAATTCCCGAAGCCGCGCCTGCGTCATGGCCGCGCCGCCTCCGCCGCGCCCCAACATCATCTGCACCTCGATCGGGCTGAGCGCCCAGAACTGCGCCGGCAATAGCCCCAGCCCGCCAAGCGCCGGCGGCAAGAGCGCGGCACGCAGCAATCCGGCATAATCAATCCCGCCCTGTTGCATGGCGCCTTACGCCGCAGGCAGGGCAAAGGCGCGGGCCAAAAGCCGTGCGGCAATGCGCGCCGCCGCAAGCGGGCCTTCGCCCTGCTCATCGGCGATGGTGGCCGTGGTCAAATCAGCCGCCTGCCCACGCCAACCGCCACCGCGCAAACCTGCCATCACCAGCGCCAAAATATCGCGCCCCCGATATCGGCCCCCTTCAAAACGCGCGACCAAAGCAAACAGACTATCGTCACCCAAGGCCGTCTCTAACTCGGCCAAAGCGCCCAAAGTGAGCTTGGCCGGATAGGGCACCCCGTCCAAGAACATCAAAACCTCGCCTGCAAAGGGATTGCTCATCTGCCCCCCTTACAGCGCCAAAAAGGTCAGCGCCCCCGCCGAAGCGAGCGAAACCTCATAGGTGGCCTCGCCATTGTGGCTGCCCGCATAGTCAAGCGCGGTGATCTGAAACGGGCCTTCAATAACGCCAAAATCGGGGATGATGACCTGAAAGCGGGGCATTTCGGCATCAAAGAAAATCTGCCGCGCGCGTAAATCGGTATTGGCATCGCGAAAAACGCCGCTGCCCGAAATCGCGGCGGTTTTCATTCCCGCCCCCGCCAACAATTCGCGCCAGCCTCCCGTCGATTCCAACGAGGTCACATCCACCGTTTCGGTGTTCAGCGACAGGCGGGTCGCCCGCAATCCTGCCAAGGTTTCAAAGGTGCCATCGCCAATCATATCCACCTTGACCAGTAAATCTTTTCCATTTTGAACAGCCATGTCCGTCTCCTTTTGGGGGCAAGCGAGGCGGTGTCTTTCCACCGCGCAAATTTTCAAAAATGTTGTAAAATGATAAATACTAAATCGGAGAAATCATCATTTCTAAATGCTAAATTTCAATTCGGGCGCGAAATTGCATGTCGATACGCCGCGCGCTACCATCGTCCAATCTTTGCGCAGAGGCGCGCAGAAATTGCAGGGAAACCAGATGTCCCACGGACAAAGGCAGCGCGGAATCAACCAAAGCATCACAGACCGCAGCCGCAATATTCTTGGCCGGCAAGAATCCGGCAGCATCCGAAATAACTGCAATATCAAGACGATGCTCTGCGCCAGGGCCTGATTTGTCGGATTGGTCGACAGCAACCTCTGGCCCCAGCAATACAAAACTTCCCGCAGGCGTGCCGGGGGGCATTGCGTCCACTATAGCAATTCCTGCCAAGCTTGGCGCGGATGTAAGGCGCGAGAATATCGCTGATTGCAGGGCAGCGCTGGCAGAATAGCTCATGCGGGAACCTCCTCGCGCGAAAAACAGACAAGATATTTTCCCGCAGCATCTTTTTCGGCCACGGCAAGAATTGTGAAAATCCGCGCACCCAATCTTAGCCGTTGTTCTGGCCGAGGCCGTGCGATGGATCCAATTGGCGCGGCGCGCAGCGTGATGCGATATGGCACTTGCGAGAGAAACACCTCCTCTCCCGCC
>CAXNIF010000232.1:0-3807 GCA_964202345.1 Cypionkella sp. | reverse complement strand
CGGGGCAGGGGCGAAAAGGGGGAAAGCGGCGCGGCATAGGGCCTGCATTGGGCGGGCCGCGCGGGCCCGCCCACAAGGGGCCAATCTATGGCCCTTCGTTACGGGGCGCGGCGCGTTTGGCCGCCGGCGGCTGGCTTGCCGCCGCCTGATTTGCGCGGCGCATAGGCCCCGCCCATCGGTTTGGCGGCGGGCTTTGCCGCGCCTGGCTTGCCGGGGGCGGCGCGCTGCACGGGTTTCGAGCCTGCCTTTTGGCCGCCAGGGCGCGCGCCTTGGCGTTGACCGCGATTTTGCCCGGGTTTGGGCGCTGCCGCCACCATATCTGCCGACCAAGGCGCGCCGCCGATAACGGGGATCGCCTTTTTCATCAGCTTTTCGACGGCCTGTAACTCGCCCATTTCGGCGGGGGCGCAAAAGGCAATCGCCGTGCCTTCGCGGCCCGCCCGCGCGGTGCGGCCAATGCGGTGGACGTAATTATCGGGCACATTGGGCATGTCGAAGTTATAGACAAAGCGCACCCCCGGAATATCAATGCCGCGCGCCGCAACATCGGTGGCCACCAGCACATCCAATTTGCCTTCGCGAAATTCGGTCAAGGTGCGGTCGCGTTGGTTTTGGCTTTTGTTGCCATGGATAGACCCTGCCTTGAATCCCCAGCCCACCAGCAGCTTCATCAATTTTTCCGAGCCATGTTTGGTGCGGCCAAAGACCAGCGCCTGCTCGCCCGGATGTTTGCCCAAATATTCGCGCAGCAAATTGGCCTTATCGCCGTTGGGGATATAATGCACCCCTTGCACGATACGCTCAATCGGCTTGCCGGGCGGGGCGACTTGCACTTTGATCGGATCGCGCAAATAGGTCGCGGCCAGTTCTTCGATGTCTTTGGGCATGGTCGCCGAAAACAGCATGGTCTGACGTTTTAGCGGGATATGCTTGGCGATTTTGCGCAGGCTGTGAATAAAGCCCATGTCCAGCATATGATCTGCCTCGTCCAGCACCAGATAGCCCGTGGCCGATAGGGTGACATCGCCGCGCTCCAAAAGGTCGATCAAGCGGCCCGGGGTTGCGACCAAAACATCGGCCCCGCGCTTTAGCTTTTCGGCCTGTTTGAACAGGCTGGCCCCGCCGACAACCATCGCCACTTTGACGGCGGTTCCTTTGGTAAAGACCTCTAGGTTTTCGGCGATTTGGCTGACCAATTCGCGGGTGGGGGCCAAGATCAGCGCGCGCACGGTTTTGGGCGCGGGCGGGTGGCCAAGGTCAAGGATACGGTGCAACAGCGGCAGGCCAAAGGCGGCGGTCTTGCCCGTGCCCGTTTGCGCCAGCCCCATCAAATCGCGCCCTGCCATGATATGGGGAATGGCCTGCACCTGAATGGGCGTTGGGGTTTGAAGGTGGGTTTTCTCAAGGGTTTTGAGGATGGAGGGGGAGAGCCCCAAATCGGCAAAAGTGGTCATCATAATCTTTCCAAACGCGAATGCGTTTTAGGCCCCCATGCCATGCGTGGGCGGGCCTATGTCAGGTGTTGCGCCGCCCCCTCGCCCTGCACCAATGTGCAAAACCGTGGATGGCGCGGAACCCCTGCGTGCGGTGGGAACCAGTCTATCGGGGCCTGCTTTTGACAAATGTCACATGCGCACGCGGCACGGGCTCTCCGATAGGGGGCAAATGCGCCTGATTGGCGGCTTTGTCAAGGAAAGGTTTTCGGCCCCAAAGATACTTTCAATTTGATCGATTGTTTCCAAAATTAGCATAGTGACGAAACGGCTGTCTGCCGCTAATCTGCGGCGAAAATTAGATTTGAAAGTGATTATATGACCATAGCCCTAAACCGCCGCCCCGTTGCCAGCCTGTGGATTGGCGAGTCTTTGCATTACGTGAACCAGCTTTGCCTGAAATCGCATCTGGTGCAGGGCCATCCTGTCACGCTGTATTGCACCGACAAGGTGCGCAATGTGCCCGAAGGGGTGGTGGTGCGGCCTGCCTCTGAGATTATGGACATTGATCGGCGCATTGTCGAGGAAACCTCGGCCTCGTTCCTATCCAACGTGTTTCGCTACAAGATGATTCAGAAAACGGGTGCGATTTGGATTGATTGCGATGCCTTTTGCCATCGCCCTTTCCCCGACAATCAGGCCCATATCTATGCCGGCCACGGCATGCGCGGGGCGCTGAATTGCGGGGTGGTGGCCCTGCCGCAAACGGGCGCGCTGATGGACGCGCTGCTTGATTACTATGACAACCTGCCAGACTATCCCGCATGGTGGGGGCCAAAGCAGCGCAAGAAAATGGAAAAGCTGGACGCCAGCATTCCCAAAGCAGTGCGGATTTATCAAACCGAACGCACCGCCTTCGGCCCGCAGGCGTTTACCCATTTTGCCAAGGCCACGGGCGATATCGATAAGGCGATGGGGGCCGATACGCTATATCCCGTGCCGTTTCAGTTGAACGATGTCTTTTATGACCCCCATTCTCAGGTGGAGCGGCATTTCACCGATGCCACGCTTTCGGTGCATATTTACACCAACGCCTCGCGGCCTTGGTGGCGCAAAAACCCGCCCCTGGCGGGCAGTTATATCGCCCGCATGTGCCAGCAATTGGCGATTGATCCCACGGCGGCGCTGGAAGAATAAGGTGCAGTTTCAACGCCAAAGCTCGCGCCACGGATCGCTGATGGCGCTGTCCACGATGAAGGACGAAGGCCCCTATGTGGTGGAATGGGTGGCGCATCATCTGGCGGTGGGGTTCACCGATATTATGGTCTATACCAATGATTGTTCGGACGGCACCGATACGATCCTCAAGCATCTGGAATCCTTGGATATCGGCGTCTACCACCGCGAAAACATCATCCCCGAAGGCGTCAAGCCGCACCCGTCGATGCTGCATCTTGCTGGTCAAGAAGAGCTGGTGCAGGGCAGCACATGGCTGCTTGTCCTGGATGCCGATGAGTTCATGTGCATCAATCACCCCTCGCATCATCTGGATGGGTTGGTGGATGATCTGGAAAAAATCGGCGCGGCAGCGATGGTCTGCACATGGCGGATTTTCGGATCATCGGGCGTGCGCGATTGGTCGCGCGCCCCCGTCACCGACCAATTCACCCGCGCCGCCCCTGTCTTTTGGAACAAGGGCTGGGGCACGAAAACCATGCTAAAATTCGACCCCAAATATCTGCGTTTGGGCATGCACCGCCCGATCATCAAATCGCAGTGGAAAGACACCGACTGGCCCGATACGCAGCTTTGGGTGAACGGGTCTGGCCGCCCGCTGGAAGATTGGTTCAAACTGCGCGGCTGGCGGTCGATCCGCCGCACAGTGGGCTATGATTGGGCGCAGATCAATCACTATGCCATCAAGTCGATGGACGCCTACAGTTTGCGTAAATTTCGCGGCAATGCGAACCTGAAGAAAGATAAATACAATTCTGACTATTGGTCGCTGCAAGACCGCAACGAGGTCGAGGATAAAAACATTTTCCGCTTTGCCGCGCGGCGGGAAATCATCCGCCAGCAGCTTTTGGCCGATCCTTTGGTGCGCGAATTGCACGAGGCGGCCCATCAGCATGCCGAAGCGCGGCTGAAGGAATATCGCCAATCCCCCGCCTATCAGGAATTGGTCGAAGGGCTGGTTGCGGCGTCGAATGTGCCCATCACCCAAGTCGTCGCAAAGCCCCCCAAGGCGCGAGACCCTGCCGAAGTGGCGGCGGTACAAAGCAAAATTGACGCCCGCCGCGCCGCCAAGCCCAAGGACGAACGCCGCACCCCGCCGCCCCCGGGATTGGGCTCTGCCTTTGGGTCGCCCTATGTC
>CAXNIF010000231.1:0-3815 GCA_964202345.1 Cypionkella sp. | reverse complement strand
GCTTTCGCTTTTTAGCACTTCGCCCGTCAGAATGTCATAGATGATTTCTGTCTTTATGCCGTCACGAATGGCCTCGATCTTGATCTGGGTCGTGCCTTGGCGAATTTCGATATAGCTATAGCCTTCCGCCTGAAAGCGAGCGGCCAGCTCTTCGCTGGTCAAGGGTGCCGCCGAAGCCATTTGTGCCGTCGCCAAAAATGCCACGGTCAACAATAGATTGCGTTTCATATTCATTGTTTGTCCTTTCTGTTTCGTCAAAGACCATTGCAAAGGCGCACCGCCTTAAGGCCTGGGTTGATCACGCCTTCCCCACGAATTTCAAATCATGGCAGGAGCGGCGATAGGACTAATCAACCATGAGCGCCCCCGATCATCTATTCACCAGAGGTTTATTTTGCACTCTATATACAATAGGTTTGTGCGTATAAACCAAAGTTTATGTCGGTAATGCAGCCCCTTATCTTCCTGATTTTTTCGCAATGTGAGGGTTTCGCCACCGAAGTTATTTTGGGCATCGGTGAAAACTTACACAAAACTTATGTTTTTTCTCGCTATCAGCGCATAGGTTGAGCGGCGCGAATCATACAACTATTTAAGACCAAACTTTGTCTTGCGACCATTTGAAAAGAGAGAATTTGATGCAGCAAATGCCTATGAATAAACTGCCTTTGGAACAGGATGAACTGGCTATTCAGCCACGCGGGATTTGCCCCATGGGCATGGACCGCGAACCTGCGCCCCACACCGCTGCAAGTCACATCGAGGTGCCACGGGGAAAGGGCATGTTTTCGCTAAAAGCGGCGCTCAACCCCGCAGCCGAGGCGGAAGCCTTTCTGCGCCAGATGGCCTATGAAACGCAGGACGACGCAGCGCTAACGCTCCGAATAGACCAAATGCGCTGCGCTTTTGCGCGCACGGGCAGTTGGGAACCCAGCACTGAAGAATTAACCTTTGCCGCGCGCCTGGCATGGCGCAATTCGGTGCGCTGCGTAGGGCGCATGTTTTGGCCATCGCTAAAGGTTTTTGATGCCCGCGCCGCGCGCAGCACGGACGAAATGTTTGACGCGATTCTGTATCATATAGATTGGGCGACAAATGGAGGCGATATCCGCCCTGCAATCACAGTATTTTCGCCTGATGGCCCCCAGAAGCGTATTCTGAATGGACAATTGATTCTATATGCGGGCTACCGGCAGGCAGGTGGCAAAGTGCTGGGCGATCCCAAAAACGTCGCGCTGACCGATTTGGCATTAAAGTTGGGCTGGCGCGGCACGGGCACGCCGTTTGACGTTCTGCCGCTGATTTTGCGCCTTGGCGATAGGGCACCCCAGCTTTATCAAATTCCCCCCGAAAAGATCTTGTCGGTCAGTATCCGCCATCCCGAATGCGCGGGCGTGGCGGCGTTGGGTTTGCAATGGTTTGCTCTGCCCGCAGTGTCCAGCATGGCGCTCGATATAGGCGGGGTGCAATTTACGGCTGCCCCCTCTAGCGGGGTTTATATGGGCACGGAAATTGGTAGCTTTAACCTTGGCGATCCGCTGCGCTATAACGCCCTTCCCGACATGGCGTCGGCCTTGGGGCTGGACACCAGCGCCAAAAACCCGCTTTGGCGCGATCAAGCTTTGGTCGAGCTTAACCGCGCTGTGCTGCATTCCTTTAGCTTGGACGGCGTGCGCATAATGGATCATCACGGGCTCACGAGCAGTTTCGAAAAATTTTGCACCCGCGAGGCAGCGCAGGGGCGAAAAGTATATGGAGATTGGTCTTGGATCACGCCGCCCATGTCTTCGAATCTGTCGTGGATTTGGCACAACAAAACCTTTCAGAAAAGGGTGTTTAAACCGAATTATTTCTACCAAGACATGCCTGAAGATCTCGCGAAATAGGGGGAAAGAAGCGCCCAATCGTGCGCGCTATACCTTCATGTCAAAGCCCAAGTGCTTGGCCACTGTGAAGATGTCTTTATCGCCTCGCCCGCACATATTCATCACGATGATATGGTCTTTGGGCAATGTCGGCGCGATTTTCATCACATGGGCCAGCGCATGGCTGGGTTCTAGGGCGGGGATGATTCCCTCTAATTTGCACGAAAGTTGGAAAGCCTCCAATGCTTCGGCATCGGTTATGGATACGTATTTCGCCCGCCCCATATCGTGCAGCCAAGAATGTTCTGGGCCGATGCCGGGATAATCCAGACCTGCACTGATGCTAAAGCCTTCCAAAATTTGGCCATCGGGGTCTTGCAGCAGATAGGTGCGGTTGCCATGCAAGACACCCGGACGCCCCCCCGTCAGCGAGGCGCAATGCTGCATCCGATCATCCACGCCTTTTCCGCCCGCTTCAACGCCAATGATGTTAACGGAAGGATCGTCAAGGAATGGGTAGAACAGACCCATCGCATTGCTGCCCCCACCAATGGCGGCGATGATGGTGTCGGGCAGGCGGCCTTTGCCCTCTTGCTCTTCCAGTTGCCAGCGCACTTCACGGCCAATCACCGATTGAAAATCGCGAACCATCGCCGGATAGGGATGCGGGCCTGCCACAGTGCCGATGCAGTAAAAGGTGTCGCGCACATTGGTGACCCAGTCGCGCAGCGCGTCATTCATCGCGTCTTTCAACGTGCCGCGCCCAGAGGTGACGGGCACAACTTCGGCCCCCAAAAGGCGCATGCGAAACACATTGGGCGCTTGGCGTTCAACGTCATGCGCGCCCATATAGACAATGCATTTCAGCCCGAATTTGGCACAGACAGTCGCCGTGGCCACCCCGTGCTGCCCCGCCCCTGTCTCCGCAATGATCCGCGTCTTGCCCATGCGGCGGGCCAAAATAATCTGCCCCAGCACATTGTTGATCTTATGCGCGCCCGTGTGGTTCAGCTCGTCGCGCTTCATGTAAATCTTGGCACCGCCTAAATGATCTGTCAGCCGCTCGGCAAAATACAGCGGCGAAGGCCGGCCCACATAATGTTTCCACAGCCATTCCATTTCTGCCCAAAATGTCGGGTCGGTTTTGGCAAACTCATAGCGCTCTTCCAGATCAAGGATCAGCGGCATCAAGGTTTCCGACACAAAGCGCCCACCAAATTTGCCAAAGCGGCCTTGCTCGTCGGGGCCGGTCATAAAGCTGTTGATACCGTCTTCCATTGTGCACACTCCCTGTTTTGCCAGATGTAGCGCGGGATCGGGGCGGCGGAAAGGGGGCATGTGCAGCCCCGCCTCGCAAGGTCTGCTCTGCACCTGTTACATTTGGGAAAAGCTCCGGTTAAAGCCAATCGCCCCGCGCCGTGCCAACGGCATCTGCCAGCGTCGCAAAGCCATCTTGGGCCAGCAGCGCATCTAAGCCGCGCGCAATGTCGGACACCAAAGACAGCCCCTGATAAACCAGCGCGGAATAAAGTTGAACAGCCGATGCCCCGGCGCGAATTTTCGCATAGGCATCAAGGGCGCTGGAAATGCCGCCAACACCGATCAGCGGAAGCCTGCCCCCCGTTGCCTGAGATAACTGCGCCAGCACGCGCGTCGATTTCTCAAACAAGGGCGCGCCCGACAGACCGCCCGCTTGGGCGGCATGGGGGCTGGTCAATCCCGCGCGAGAAAGGGTTGTATTGGTCGCAATGATTCCCTGAATACCCGCCCGCAGCGCGACTTCGGCAATTTGGGAAATCTCGTCACTATTCAGATCGGGCGCGATTTTTAGAAAGATCGGGATAGGCCGCGCCAGCGCCGCGCGGCTCTCCATCACGCGCGACAACAGCGCTGTCAGCGCGCCCTCACCTTGTAAATCGCGCAGTTTTTCAGTATTTGGCGACGAAACAT
>CAXNIF010000230.1:0-3817 GCA_964202345.1 Cypionkella sp. | reverse complement strand
GGTCATGCAGAAATTGCACGCATTACTTGCCCCATAGGCCAGCCCAGTTTGGGCAAGCATCCCGCCGCTATTGCTATTGGCGTGGCCGCCCAGATGATGCAATCATGGGCCAGCACGCCGCAACTACCCAAGGAGGCCAGCGCATGATCGCCGATCCGCCTGTTTTGTTTGCCGCCCATGGGATAGGCAAATCCTATCCTGCCGTTCGGGCAAATGATGATGTGTCCTTTGCCATTGCGCAGGGCGAGGTGCACGCTTTGCTGGGCGAAAACGGCGCGGGCAAGTCAACGCTGGTCAAAATGATCTATGGGCTCATTAAGCCCGACCAAGGGCAGATGACATGGCGCGGCGCGCCCTATCACCCCGCCGATCCCGCCCAAGCGCGGGCGTCGGGTGTGGGCATGGTCTTTCAGCATTTTTCGTTGTTCGAGGCGCTGAATGTCGCCGAAAATGTGGCACTTGGCATGGAGAACCCGCCGCCGATGGTGCAGCTTGCCGCCAAGATCACCGAAGTCAGCCATGCCTATGGCCTGCCCTTAGACCCCGCGCGGCGGGTGGGCGATTTATCGGCGGGCGAGCGGCAGCGCGTCGAGATTATTCGATGCCTGCTTCAATCGCCTAAACTGCTGATTATGGACGAGCCGACCTCGGTTCTGACGCCGCAAGAAGTCGAGATTTTGTTCAAGACCCTGCGACAACTGGCGCACGAAGGCACCGCAATTTTATATATTAGCCACAAGCTGGAGGAAATCCGCGCGCTGTGCGATGCGGCCACGATTTTGCGGCGCGGAAAAGTTGTGGCCACATGCACACCGCGCGAAACCTCCGCGCGGGCCATGGCCGAATTGATGGTGGGCGGCAGCTTGGCCATTCCAGCGCGCCCAGCCCTGCGCCAAGAATTCAGCGATGGCGCGCCGCCACTTCAGGTGCAAGGACTGTCGGCCAAATCACCCATAGCTTTTGGAACCTCATTGAAAGATATCTGTTTTTCGGTGGCGCGGGGCAAGGTTTTGGGCATTGCAGGCGTGGCAGGCAATGGGCAGGACGAATTGATTTTGGCCCTATCGGGAGAGATCGCCTGCGCGCGCCATATGATCCGCGCCAAAGGCGAAGCGATTGGCGCGCTGGGGCCCAATGCGCGGCGCGCACGTGGCATTGTCGTCGCACCAGAAGATCGGTTGGGCCATGCCGCAGCGCCTGATATGTCATTGATTGAAAATGCTTTTCTTACAGGGGCCGTGGCGCGTAAATTGGTGCGGCGTGGATTTGTCAACTGGGCGGGGGCAAAAAACTTTGCCGAAGACATTATCGCCCGTTTCGACGTGCGCACGCCGAATGCTTCTGTGGCTGCAAGCGCTTTGTCGGGTGGAAACTTGCAAAAATTTGTGATCGGCCGCGAGCTAAGCCAATCGCCCGACGTGATTGTGATCAATCAGCCCACTTGGGGCGTCGATGCCGCAGCAGCCGCCTTTATACGTCAGGCGATTTTGACCTGTGCCGAAGCGGGCGCGGCTGTGGTGGTGATTTCCCAAGATTTAGACGAGCTGCTTGAAATATCCGATGAATTTGCCGCCTTGAATGAGGGGCGACTTTCCCCATTGCGCGCGCGCGCGGGACTAACGATGCAAGACATCGGCCTGATGATGGGCGGCGCCCATGGGATGGAGGTGGCACATGTTTAACCTGGTGCGAATAAGGGCTTTGCGGCCCACAAGCCAAGCCGTCTGCGCGATTTCTGCGGCGCTTTTAAAGGAACCTGCGGCATGATGAGGTTAGAGCGGCGTGCAGAACCTTCGAGATTTTGGATTTGGGCGACGCCCCCAGTGGCAGTGGCGTTGACAATGCTGCTGGGCGGGCTGATGTTTTTGGCACTTGGCAAAAACCCAATCGAGGTGATCCGCACCATTTTTTGGGACCCTTTGTTTGGAGAGTTCGCGTGGTATCTGCGCGGGCAATTATTGGTGAAAGCCGGGCCGCTGATCTTAATTGCAATTGGCCTAAGCTTGGGCTTTCGCGCGGGCATTTGGAACATCGGGGCCGAGGGCCAGTATATCATAGGGGCGGTTGTGGGGGCCTCGGTGGGTCTGGCGTTTTTTCCAACCGAAAACCGCTGGATTTTTCCTGTGATGGTGGTGGCGGGGGCATTGGGCGGCTGGGCATGGGCGATGATCCCCGCCCTGCTGAAAACCCGGCTGAACACCAATGAAATCTTGGTGTCGCTGATGCTCGTCTATGTGGCGCAGGTGATTTTGGCCAAAGCATCGACGGGGTTTCTTCGCAATCCCGAAGGGTCTGGCTTTCCGGGATCGCGCAATTTTTCTGGCTATCCTGCGGCGAGCAACCCAGAGCTGATTGCCGGCAGCGGGCTGCATTGGGGTGGGGTTATGGCGATTCTTTTTGCGATTGCCGCCTATATTTTGTTGCAGCGTCATATCATAGGGTTTCAAATCAAGCTCGCCGGGGCTGCGCCGCGCGCCGCGCGGTTTCATGGCGTGGTGCCCGAGCGTTTGGTCGTGCTGTGCATGGGCATATCGGGCGCGCTGGCGGGGCTTGCCGGCCTATTCGAAGTGACTGGGCCAGCCGGACAGATCAGCATCGATTTCAACGTCGGCTATGGATTTACAGCCATTATCGTCGCGTTTTTGGGCCGTTTGAATCCGCTGGGCATTGTTTTGGCCGGGCTGATCATGGCGCTGACCTATATTGGAGGTGAAATGGCCGCGACGAACTTGGGCCTGCCATCGGCAGCGGTGCAGGCGTTCCAAGGGATTTTGCTATTTTGCCTATTGGGCGTCGATGTGATGACCCATTACCGCATCAAAATGGGGAGGGGCGCGTGATGGGAAATATCAATATCGCAGTTTTGGTGGCATCTTTAATGGTGGCCTCTGTGCCCATTTTGCTGGCCGCCTTGGGCGAGATGGTGACGGAAAAAGCGGGGGTATTGAACCTTGGCGTTGAAGGAATGATGATCATGGGGGCTGTTTGCGGGTTTATCGCAGCCGTTGCGACAGGCAATCCCATCATCGGATTTGTTGCGGGGGCGATGGGCGGGGCGGCGCTGAGCCTTGTATTTGCCCTTTTGACCTTGGGGCTTTTGGCCAATCAAGTCGCCACGGGCCTTGCCTTGACGCTGTTTGGCCTGGGCCTTTCCGCACTGATGGGCCAAGGCTTTACAGGGATTAAGCCACCGCAAACATCGGCTCTCGACTTTGGCGCTTTGGCTGATATGCCCTTTGTCGGACGCGTCTTGTTTAGCCATGATTGGGTCGTTTATTTCAGTCTTTTGATGGTCGGTGCTGTGCATTGGTTTATGAACCGCAGCCGCGCCGGATTAGTGCTGCGCGCCGTGGGCGAAAGCGCCAAGGCCGCCCATGCGCTGGGCTATCGGGTGGCGCGGATCAGGCTGGCGGCCATTGCCTTTGGCGGGGCGATGGCGGGGATGGGCGGGGCTTACATCAGCCTGATCCGCGTGCCCCAATGGACCGATGGTATCACCGCTGGCGCGGGCTGGATTGCGCTGGCGATTGTGGTGTTCGGCGGTTGGCGGCCATTGCCTGTGTTGATTGGCGCATATTTATTTGGCGGAATATCCGTGCTTCAGCTAAATATGCAGGCGGCGGGATCTTCTATCCCGGTCGAATACTTGTCCATGGCACCATTTCTGATAACAATTATCGTGTTGGTCGCCATTTCGGCGGGCAAGGGGCGCAATCAGAACACCCCTGCGGATTTGGGCCAAAACTTTCATTCCATGCGTTGATTGACGCGTGTCAACGGGCGGTTCATGCCCAACAAACGGGGAGACGAAAATGCT
>CAXNIF010000229.1:0-3832 GCA_964202345.1 Cypionkella sp. | reverse complement strand
ATATAGGGCGACCAGTGGCAAATTCGGGCGGGCGGGCTAGGCAAGGCAAAGCCCAGATTTGACAATGCCGCCAAGACACGCGGCGCATCCAGTTGCAAGTTGATCCAATTGGGCAAAGCACAGCCCAGACCCTGGCCAATCGCCGTGTCGCGCCCGCCGGCCACGCCCCATTCATAGATAAAATCGAACAGATCATTCTCGCGCGTCGTCACATTGATGATCTGTGCCGCTTGTCCCGCTGGGCTGCGCAAGGCGCGCAACGCGGGGCCGCGCACTTCGGCGGCAGCCAATAAGATCAGGCGGCGCAATTGGCCCGGCTGGGCGCGGTGCAGCGCCGCCAATGCCACCCGCGCGCCCAATGAATGACCAATCACATCCAGCTTGCGGCGCGGATCAATTTCGGCAATCGCATGTGCCAATTCCGCCAAGGCTGCGCCCGCCAAAGCCGCGCGTGTATTGACATCCCCCAGCCATCCCCGCGCAGGCCAGCCAAAACCAATGGCAAGGCCCAAAGAGCCCCCCAGCCCTAAATGGCGCGGCCATGACACCAATGTTTTGTCGCGCCGCCCGCGCAGGGGGACATTTGGTTCAAGGGCAAATATATGCCCAAAGGGGCAATGTTGCCCCGCGCCAGGGGCAAAACGATACCCGTGTATCATGGCGCAGATGGGGGCATCTGGGGCAAGCCTTGCGATACGCCGTGCCAGTTCCAGGCGGTCAAAATGCAAATGCCCAGCTTTGTCCATCCGCATAGCGAAGGGCGGCTCGATCATCGATGCAATGGTCTGCGGCATCAAATACCCCTATTATTGCAATCGCAGCATAATGCCGCGATGCAACAAAGCGGTGACGGCAGGGTGACACTCTTGTGACATCGGCAAAGCCACAGCTTTTCGCGCGGCGCCAATTGACCAAAAGGCGCGACATGCCTATGACAGGGCTGTGGCGATTTTTCACCAGATTGCGGGCCACGTAAAATATGCCGCTAAAAGGGTCAGGGTCATTGCCCCGAAACCCCGTGGTTTCGGGTTTTTTATTTGCGGAAGGGGCCAAGATGTCACAAGATTGGAAAACGCGCACAAAATTGGTGCATGAAGGCAGTCGCCGCAGCCAGTATGGCGAAATGTCCGAGGCGATTTTTCTGACTCAAGGCTTTGTTTATCCCAGCGCCGAAAGCGCGGAGGCGCGATTTTCTGAGGCTGGCGAGGATGAATTCATCTATGCCCGATATGGCAACCCAACCACCCGCATGTTTGAAGATCGTATCGCCGCCCTAGAGGGGTGCGAAGATGCCTTTGCCACCGCCAGCGGCATGGCCGCCGTTTCGGGCGCGCTGATGTCTTGTCTGCGCGCGGGCGATCATGTTGTCTCATCGCGGGCGCTGTTTGGCTCTTGTTATTATGTCTTGGATAAGGTGCTGCGCCGTTATGGCGTCGATGTCACCTTTGTTGATGGGGCCGATGTGACCGCATGGCGCGCGGCGGTTCGTCCGGGCACCAAGGCTGTCTTTTTCGAATCCATGTCAAATCCAATGCTGGAATTGGTGGATATCAAGGCGGTGGCCGAAATTGCCCATGCCGTAGGCGCTTTGGTCATTGTGGACAATGTTTTTGCCACGCCCATTTTCAGCCGCGCAGTTAAATTAGGGGCCGATGTGGTTGTCTATTCCACGACCAAACATATCGACGGGCAGGGCCGCGCCTTGGGCGGGGTGATTTGCGGGGCGCGTTCCTTTATCCAAGACACCGTGATGCCCTATATGAAGCACACAGGCGGCGCGATGAGCCCATTTACCTCATGGATCATGCTGAACGGCATGGCCACATTGGATTTGCGCTGCCGCGCCATGGAGGCAAGCGCCGCGCGCATTGCCGCACATTTTGAAAAAGATGCGCGGTTAAATTTCCTGCGATTCCCGACCTTGGCCAGCCATCCGCAAAACGCATTGGCGATAGAGCAGTTGGGCGGGGCAGGCGGCACGCTGATAACGTTTGATATCAAAGGCGGCAAAGAGGCGGCATTTGCCTTTTGCAATGCGCTGAAAATTATCAAGATTTCTAATAATCTTGGAGATGCAAAATCCATCGCCACCCATCCCGCTTCGACCACGCATTCCAGCCTATCGCCGCAGGAAAAGGAACTATTGGGTATCTCTGCGGGGTTGATTAGACTGTCTGTAGGTTTGGAAGATACCGATGATTTGATCGCGGATCTATCTGGCGCTTTTGACGTGTTGGAACGGTGATCCAATCTCGCTTCAAGGGCGTATATCCTGCAGAACAGTTGAAATCCGCCCATCAGGGCTTAGGTTTGATTAGGGCTGGCACAGATAAGGAGCTTCGGGCGTGAACATACATTTTTCAGATCCAAGCGCCCCCCCCTCTCCCGAAGAGGCCAAGCGTGCCCTTGACGTGCTTCGCGCCTGGGCCGCAAGAGCGAGTGAGGCCGAGATCGCCGCGCTTGAGCCGGCGGCATTGGCGCTGCTGGGCGGCGGTTACCCTGTGCTAAACCGCGATTACCCCGATGATTTTGTGGTCACCGACGATTACAAAGCGGCCATGCCCGACTTGCAAAATGGGCCCGCCAGTTTGATTCGCGGGGCCAAGCAATTGATCCAGCATGTTGGCATTTCAAATTTTCGTCTGCCCCTGCGCTATCGCCGCAAATCGGGTGAGCCGGTGATCTTGGAAACCTCGGTGACGGGCACTGTCAGCCTAGAGGCCGAAAAAAAAGGTATAAATATGTCGCGCATCATGCGCTCTTTTTATGCCCATGCCGAAAAAGAATTCTCTTTTGGCGTGATCGAGGCGGCGCTGGACGATTACATGCGCGATTTGGGCAGTTTTGATGCCCGCATTCAAATGCGCCTGTCCTATCCGCTGCAAATGCCGTCGCTGCGTTCGGGTTTGCAAGGCTGGCAATATTATGACATCGCCTTGGAATTGGTGGAATTGGGCGGTGTGCGCCAGCGCATCATGCATTTAGATTTCGTCTATTCCAGCACCTGCCCCTGTTCGCTAGAATTGTCCGAGCACGCCCGTATGACGCGCGGACAAATGGCGACGCCCCATAGCCAGCGCTCGGTGGCCCGCATTTCCGTGCAGATGTTGGGCAGCGATGTGCTGTGGTTCGAAGACTTGATCGCCATGGCCCGCGCCGCCGTTCCCACGGAAACCCAAGTGATGGTCAAGCGCGAGGATGAACAAGCCTTTGCCGAATTAAACGCCGCCAATCCGATTTTTGTCGAGGACGCCGCGCGCAGCTTTTGCGCCGTTTTGCAGGCCGATGGGCGCATTGGGGATTTTCGCATTGTCGCCTCTCATCAAGAAAGCTTGCACAGCCATGATGCCGTATCGGTCTTGACCGAAGGGCCAACATTTGCCGCCGCATCGCTGGATCCGCGCCTGTTTGCCAGCCTTTACCACGTGGGGTAATATTGTCTTGCCTGCGCCGGCAAGAATTGACGCAGGCGCATTTGGCGCGTAAGGCGCGGCTATGATTGATTTGCGACCAATTTTCTTTGTGCTGGGACGCATTTTGCTTGCGCTATCTGCGCTGATGCTGATTCCGGCCATTTTGGATATGCAGACGGGCAGTGCTGCCAATGCGCGGGCCTTTTTGCAAAGCGCGGTGATCACGGGCGCGCTGGGGCTGCTGATTTCTTTGGCCACAGCCAATTCCCTTTCAAGCGGGCTGACTTCGCGGCAGGCCTATCTGCTGACCGTCGCGATTTGGGGGATCACGCCGGTCTTTGGCGCATTGCCGATGATGATGGGCGCGCCCCATTTGACATTTACCGATGCCTATTTCGAGGCGACCTCCGGCATTACGA
>CAXNIF010000228.1:0-3837 GCA_964202345.1 Cypionkella sp. | reverse complement strand
TAAAGCCATTTTCAAAAACCGCCGAGACATCTATGCGAAAACTGGCATCATCGCTGCGCGCCAAAGCCGTCTCGCCAAATCCCGCCGCGCCGCCCAGCCCGCCTTGGGCCCGGCCATTGCCTGTAATCTCGCCCATAATATACCACCCGCCGCCCCCAGCTTATGCCAAGAGCAAAAGTCCCATTCACCCGCATGCAAGATGGCAAAGCCCCGTTAAACCCGCTTTAAGTTTTTGCGGCGAAATCATGACTTTCCCCCTGATTTAACTGCAAATTCGGGATGATTTTTTGCGATATTTGCGGTGAATTTGTGCCGATCTTTTCCATTTATCCGCGCCCTTGACACAATGCTGCCCCGCCTTGCGCCTGTGCATTTTCCAAACTGGTTGCACAACGCAATCAAGGGTTTGCCATGCAATTGGACTATTCAACATCCCTGTGGGCCAGCAGTTTTGGTTTGGGCGATTTGGCCAGTGTCGCAACCCTCAATCTGGGCGGCAATGTGCGCCTTATCGTCGCCTCGCGCAGCGGCGCTGGCCCCGCCACCACCAGCCTAGGCACCGCCGCCGAACCGCAATGGCAGGGCGATGTTGTCTACAGCGGCCAAAGCCATCCAAGTTTTGGCTGGCAAGATGCCAATGGCACCTTGCGGCTTTTTGACATCTCGGCCTTGAACGCCGCGATGACAATGACTGACCTTTCCCCGCAGGGCAGTTTTGCGGCAAGGCAGATTGTTTCTCTACCCTTTGGCGGCACAATCCTTGATGCCACAGCGGCCCAAGTGCTGGCGTTTTCCACGGGGGATTGGCTGGCCCTCGCACGGCGCATGAGCGAAGGGCTTACCCTGTTTAGGCTGTCGCAGACGGGCACCCTCAGCGATGAAATCACCCTTCCAGACACCGACAAGACCTATGTCAAAACGGTCAGTGATACAGCCACAATTTCGCGCGGGCCTGATCAATTATTGCTTGCGATTTCCGCGCTTGAAAATGGCATTTCCAGCTATCGCATTTCGGCGCAAGGCGATGTCGAATGGATCGACAGTTATGGCGCTGAAAATGGCTTGGCTGTCAACGGATTGGCCATGGTGAAAACCCTGCGCATGGGTGATGTGGATTATGCCATTTTGGCTGCAACCAACTCTTCGTCGCTGACGGTGTTGCGGGTTAATCCCATGGGGGTTTTTTTTTGCCGCCGATCATGTAATTGACAATGGCGACACGCGATTTGCCCATATTATGGCCTTTGATTGTTTTGTGGCCCAAGGGCGGCTGTTCATTGCCGCGGCGGGCCGCGACAGCGGGATGACCTTGCTCGAGTTATTGCCAAATGGCACCTTATCAATTGTGCAAAACTTTGTGCTAGAGGGCGGTGCGGGCGTGATGGGCGTGAGCAGCCTCTCGGTGCAAGTCTTGGGCAATGATGCCGCCATTTTCATGGTAGATAGCGCCGCCAACAGGGTTTTGCGCTATGATTTGGACTTGGGCAATCTTGGGCGGCGAATCGACGCGATGGGCGGCACGGCGATCGGCACGGCCGCAGATGAGCGATTGTTGGGCAGCGGCGCAAATGACGCGGTCTATGGCGGTGGAGGTGATGACTTTTTGCATGACGGCGCTGGCAGTGATACCCTAAGCGGCGGCGCGGGGGCGGATGTTTTTGTTTTCGCGCGGGACGGCCAGCATGATGCTGTCAGCGACTTTCAGGCCGGGGTCGATCGATTGGATGTCTCGGATTGGGGGCGTATGTATTCAGCACAGTCCCTAAGCATCACCCAAACCGCAACGGGGGCGATCATCACCTATGGTCAAGAAACTTTGACCATTACCGCGCATAATGGCATGCCGTTGCACCTGGGGGATGCCGATTTTATTTTTTGACAGACCACGCCTTGGGGCCCTATATGGCGCCATCTGAGGTGGTTCATGACGCGACATATTTTGGTAACGGGCGGCGCGGGTTACATTGGCGCGCATGCGTGCAAAGCGCTGAGCCGCGCAGGGTTTATCCCAGTGGCATATGATAATTTCTCGACCGGGTGGCGCGAGGCGATCAAATTTGGCCCCGTGGTCGAAGGCGATTTGCTCGATAGCGCCGCCATTGATGCCGCCTTTTCCCAATATCGCCCCGTGGCGGTGATGCATTTTGCAGCGCTGTCTTTGGTGGGCGAATCCATGAGCGATCCAGCCAAATACTGGCGCGCCAATATCAACGGCGCGCTGAACTTGGCGCAAGCGGCGGTCAAGGCAGGGTGTTTGAACTTTGTCTTTTCTTCGACCTGCGCCAGCTATGGCGATCAAGATAATGTGCTGCTGACCGAAGACACGCCGCAGCGCCCCATCAATGCCTATGGCGCATCCAAACGCGCGATCGAGGATATCTTGGTCAATTTTGGCGCAGCCTTTGGCCTGCAACACGTGATTTTTCGCTATTTTAATGTGGCAGGGGCCGATCCAGACGGCGAATTGGGCGAGCAGCATCGCCCAGAGACCCATTTGATCCCGCTGATGCTGGACGCCATTGAGGGCCGCCGCGCAGCCCTGACTGTTTATGGCACGGATTACCCAACGCCAGACGGCACCTGCGTGCGCGATTATGTCCATGTCTGCGATTTGGTAGATGCCCATGTGCTTGGGCTGAATTGGCTGCTTGAGGGGCGCGGCAGTACCGTGTTTAACCTTGGCTCTGGCACGGGGTTTTCGGTGCGCGAAGTGATCGCCGCCGCCGCCGCTGTTACCAATCGAGCGGTGCCGCTGACCTATGGCGCGCGCCGCGCGGGCGATGCTGCATCCCTGATTTCGGGATCCGCGCGCGCGCGCGACGTCTTGGGCTGGCACCCCAAGCGCAGCACGATGACGGAAATGATCCGCGATGCCCATCGCTGGGGGCAAAAAGCAGGGTTTACCCGCTAGCGCCCCACGGAAACATAGGCTTCAAAGCCCGCTTCGGTGGTTTCGCGGTGCGAATAGATGTTGCGCAAATCGGCCATGCGCGGGCGTTCCATCTTGCGCGCCAGCTTGGCCAAATCCATACCGCGAAACTCGTTCCATTCGGTCAACAGCACCACAGCATCTGCGCCTTGGGCGGCCTGATAGGGCGTGTCGAACCATTTCACGCCGGGCAGCAAAGCCGCGCCCTCGTGCTGGCCTTGGGGATCGCAGACGCGCACCTTGGCCCCAGCCCCAACCAAAGCGGGTACGATGGTCAGCGAGGGGGCTTCGCGCATGTCGTCGGTATTGGGTTTGAACGTCACCCCCAGCACAGCGATGGTTTTGCCATTCAATTGCCCGTCGCACAGATCGAAAATCTTATCCAGCATCCGCCGCTTGATTTCCTCATTCACCTTTATGACGGCTTCGGTGATTTGCATGGGGACGGCATGTTCTTGGCCAATCCGCGCCAAGGCCTTGGTATCTTTGGGAAAGCAACTGCCGCCATAGCCTGGGCCTGCGTGCAAAAACTTATTACCAATGCGCCCGTCCATGCCCATACCCTTGGCCACATCCTTGACATCCGCGCCCACCCGTTCGCACAGCGCGGCGATTTCATTGATAAAGGTGATCTTGGTCGCCAAAAACGCATTGGCGGCGTATTTGATCATCTCGGCGCTTTCAAGGCCAGTATAGACCACGGGGAATTCGCGCAAAAACAGCGGACGGTAAATGTCGGCCATCACCTTTTTGGCGCGCTCGGATTCCAACCCAACCACAACGCGGTCGGGGCGCATGAAATCGTCAATTGCCGCGCCTTCGCGCAAAAATTCGGGGTTCGAGGCGACATCCATTTTTGCCAAAGGATTGGCGGCTTGGGCGACCTCCAGCACTTTGCGGTTGGTGCC
>CAXNIF010000227.1:0-3840 GCA_964202345.1 Cypionkella sp. | reverse complement strand
AGGGTCGGGATTCTGTTTTGAATTCCTGCCAAGCTTTGATCCGTGTGCAAGGCCATGCGGCTGGGGTCCGATGACATAGACCACATGCGCGTCAGCGTGCCCAGATCGCCGGGGTTCGCCCCTTCGGTATAACTGGCGCTGGTGACGCGCACCACCACGGGGCCACTGGTGTAACTCATGGAATTGATATTGCCATCGATCTCGGCGACATAAGCAAAAATTTTCGCATAGCTGCGCGCATAGGTGCTGCTCACTTGCGCGCGTTCACGCGAGATGATGTCAGCAAGCGCATAAGTGCCCTTTTGCGCCTGATTGATCACGCGATACGCGTCCCAAAACACCGCAAATGCGATAAATGTCCAAACCAAAGCCGGCAAGATGATAACGGCCTCAACAATCATCATGCCACGGGTGTCGCGTTTGAAACGGTGCAAGGCCTGACTAAATGCGTGCAACATTGCCCCTTACCCCGGCTCTTTGACGAATACAGTTGTGGAGATGAGATGAAACTCTTGGTTGGTTGTGCCGAAAACAGAGACCTGAGCAACTGAGGTAGGAAAAACAATATCTTGCACAAGGCAGGCCCGCACCAAGACCAATTCATTTTCCGCGCCCGGCTCATATGTCAAAACGGGCTCGGTGTTGGTGGCGCGGTCTATACAGCTGGTTGTTGTGTTTGGAATGCTCAAAGCGCTGAAGCTGCTTCGCACATTCATCTCAAGCGCCAGGTTTTCGGCGCAATTATCGACCATCGCCATGCGCGCGCAAATCAGCGATTTCAAATTTGCCGACGACGTATTGGTGATCATACCCAGCCGCACTTCGCGTATGGTCAGCTCGAGTGCGCGATCTAAAAAGGTTTGGCGCAGGCTGAGAATGCCGCTTTCGGCCGAGGCGAAAAACACGGCCACGGCCAAGGGCATGACTGTTATAAACTCGATGCTGGCCGCGCCTCTTTGGCATTGCAGCCAGCCTTGCCAAAAGCGGTGATTTTTCATTGGATTTTGGGTCATTGTGATAAGGTCAATTGTGCAATATTCGAGGCGATCAGGCGCAAGGTGGATTTGATGCTGGCGGCGTTCCCCACGGTAAAGCTATGCGATGGCGAAGAGGCGCAATTGCGATAGGTTGTGATTGCTGCGCGCGCAAAAGGATTATGCGCCGCCGCAGCAGCGCGCTGCGCCGCTGTGCCGCCCGTTTCGCTGCGCGTGACCACGCCATTGCCCATCAACGTGTAAATCAAAACGCCGTTTTGTTTGGCTTGTGCGCATAAATCTTCAAAATCTTGCACCAATCGTGATGCATCGGTTTCGATATAGGTAAAGCGATCGACCAAAGATCCAAAGTGGTAATCGGCGTTGCCGGGCAAAACCCCCGCTTCGGTAAGCGGAATCATATAAAGTTGACGGATGAGATATTCGATGGTCATCGCACCAAAGATGTCGGGCCAAGTTTGCGCTATTGGGGCGCCTTCGCCCGGGTATTGAAAGGGGGCCGCCGCCCAATGTGCAGCGCAAGTGCTGGCAAAACAATGGCCCTGTGTCACCCAATATTTATTGGGGCCTGGTGCATCGGGGTGATAGATCGAATAGCGAATGTTTTCAGTGGGAACTGTCGAATCTGGCGTGCGCCAAATCTGAGGGGCTGGCTCGGTGCCATCCAGAAACTCGGGGCGAATTTCGCGCACGCGCGATGCGGTGATGCCACTGGCACTGTCCGCGGTGATCTGGCCGTCTGGCATGCGAAAGACGTTATTGGGCACAAAAATAAGAACCTTCAGCGAATCTTCTGCGCCATAGCTCAGCGGTCTATTTGCCGCAGCGGCAGAGGCAGTTAAATCTGCAGCTTTGGATGCAAATAAGCTGCGCAAACTGTCGTCCATAAAGGCCAAAGACCATTTCATCGCCTCGGCGGAATTGGCATAATTTATATCTTCGTGGCCGCGCGCCACGATGGAATCAATTTTCGCATTGATGGGTGAGGTCGGGGCCGTTGTGATGGGGCGCGCCACGGCTGCCCCCACCAAGGGGGTGTTGTTGGCGGAGGTATAGGCGCAATTGCCAAATTCAGGTGTGGGCAAAGGAAGAAATGTGTCCAATTTCGTCATTTCGCCCAAACTATGCCAAAGGCCACCATTGCGTTCTGGTGTCCCCAAAATATAGCGGAACCCTGATGAAAGGGGCGTGGATGTAGGGTTGTTCGCAATTCCAATGTAGACGGGCCATGACCAACGATACTGCGCGCTCATGTCGATGCCGATATCGTCTTTGGAATTTTCCGGCAGCAACAGACAGGTGCGGTTCGCATTTGACGCAAAAGGCGGCCTTTGCTCGGTGCTGAATCGGTCGATCAACTCTCCCAAATGCACGTTCTTATCAAAGGGCACAAAGTTAACGGTCACCTTATTGCCCGTATCTGCTGCGGCAACGGTATTGAAAAATTCTTTCAATGGGTGCCGTATCTGGTTCCAAAAGGCGGCATGGTTGATGTCAACGGCCACGGTCAGCTCTAAATTTGGCAGTTTTTGGGTTGACCGCGCGGTGATGGCATAGGTCTTTGATGCCGCATTGCCAACGTTTGGAAACAAAGCGTCAAAGGTATAATTGCCTGATAAGGTGACCGTGCGCATGCTGTTTTGGGAAAAGACAGAGGGCGGGTTCAGGCCCGCACTGCCAACCGAAGATTTTGCCATGCAATCGCTGGCCACTTGGCTGGCGGTGATTTCTGTCTCTGCCCCGCCGTCAATGCGGTTCTGGGCGATGGCGGCCATTAAGGCGCAGCGGTCCATGGCGTCTTGCGCCGCAACGCGCTTGCCTTCGAAGTAAATAGCATCAACCGCCAGACCGCCCGTTGCGATCATGCCCACCAAAACCACCAACGAAAAGTCTGTGATTGACCCGCTTTCGTTGCGCTTGGGGCGACGAAAGGGTAAACTTGGCAAGCCGCGCATGCGCCCGATCACTCCTATGAATTCAAATTGTTCCAGCGCTTGCGCGCCATTCCCCAGGGCGATTGTTGCGGCAAGATCATGGCGGACTTGTGTTCAAGCTTTGCCAAAATTGCGAAATATACCTATAAAGAATATATCTTGTAGTCAAATTGATAGCCTGTGAAAAAATATGTCGCGATTACCGCAGGATGTGGCGTGAAGGCAGTTGCAAGATGCGGTCAAAACAGCTTGAAATAACCAAGGCAATTGGGGGCGGGCATGCGCTATTCTGGGCTAAAGGTTCTGGCCGAAGGGCTGCGGGGCAATAAAGGCTGGGGCGCCGCATGGCGCAAGCCTGATCCAAAACCCGAATATGACGTGGTCATCATCGGCGGCGGCGGGCATGGTTTGGCCACAGCTTACTATCTGGCCAAAAATCACGGCATCACGAATGTTGCCGTGCTAGAGAAAAGCCATATCGGCAGCGGCAATATTGGCCGCAACACCACCATCGTGCGCGCCAATTATTATATGCCCGGCAATAGTGAGTTTTACAGCCACTCCCTCAAGCTTTGGGAAGGGATGGAGGCAGAGCTGAACTATAACGTCATGCATTCCCAGCGCGGGCAGTTGGTGCTGTGCCATTCAGACGGGCAGCGCGACACCTTGGCGCGGCGCGGCAATGCGATGATCAACCAAGGCGACGACGCCGAACTTTGGTCGCGAGAGCGTGTGCGCGAAGAGGTGCCCTATCTCGATTTCGACCAGACCCGCTTTCCCATCTATGGCGGTTTGATGCATTGGCGCGGCGGCACGGCGCGGCATGATGCGGTGGCTTGGGGCTATGCGCGCGGGGCGGATATGCGCGGCGTGCAAACCACGCGCGGGGCCATTCGTGCCAAAAAGGTGGC
>CAXNIF010000226.1:0-3956 GCA_964202345.1 Cypionkella sp. | reverse complement strand
TGGGCAAACTCCTGTGACTTGCGCTGTTATGCCCGCTTGCGTTATATGAGTCTAATTCATATTATTCACATATAACATGAGGTGTGCGCCATGTATATCGAACTTCGCCATCTGCGCTCGATCCGCGCCATTGTCCATGCGGGCGGATTGGCTAAGGCGGCCGAAGTGTTACATGTCACCCAATCGGCCCTGTCGCATCAAATCGCGGGGCTTGAAGATCAAGTGGGCATGGCGCTGTTCGCCCGCCGCTCGCGCCCGATGACCCTATCGGCGGCGGGCCAGCGATTGCTGCGCGCCGCAGAGAGAATATTGCCCGAAGTCACCGCCCTAGAAGAAGAATTTGCCGCCCTGCATCGCGGCAAAACGGGACGGCTGCATATCGCCATTCAGTGCCACGCCTGTTTTGACTGGCTGTTTCCCGTGCTGGAGATGTTTCGCCATTCTTGGCCCGAAGTGGACGTGGACATTCGCGCGGGTCTGGCCTTTGACAGTTTCCCTGCCCTTGTGCGCGAGGAGGTGGATTTGGTGATATCGTCGAACCCCGAAGATTTGGGCGGCGTGACCTTTCACCCGCTGTTTGATTATCACCCTGTTTTTGTGGCCGCCTCCAACCACCCGCTGGCCGCCAAGCCCTATATCGAAGCCGCCGATTTCCGCGATCAAACTATCCTGCACTACCCCGTGACCCGCGATAAGCTGGATGTGTTCACCGAAGTTTTGACCCCCGCCAAAGTGGAACCCGCCGCCACAAGGCCAGTGGAACTGACCGCCGTGATCTTGATGCTGGTGGCCGCAGGGCGCGGGGTTGCGGTGATGCCCGACTGGGTGCTGCGCGATATCAAAACCCATGCCGATTACATCACAAGGCCCCTTGGCCCGCAGGTCGTGACCAAACGCCTGTTCGCCGCCACGCGGAGCAATGACACTGAGAAACCCTATATGGCGCATTTTCTGCGGCTGGGGCGGAGCGAGCCTGTGAAACTGCAAAGGGGGTAGCCCCCCCTTCCCTTCCCAGCCCCGCCCGTGTAATGCCGCATTTCAAACCTACGCGGAGTCCCCCATGCAAGGCAGCGCCAATCTGAACCTGATGATCAAGGCCGCGCGGCGGGCTGGCAAATCGCTGGTCAAAGACTTTCGCGAGGTGGAGCAGCTGCAGGTCTCGACCAAAGGGCCGGGCGATTTCGTGTCCAAGGCCGATCAGGCCGCCGAGGCGATCATCAAAGAGGATCTGATGGGCGCGCGCCCCACCTATGGCTGGCTGGGCGAAGAAACAGGCGGCACGGCGGGCAGCGATCCCACCCGCCGCTGGATTGTGGACCCTTTGGATGGCACCACCAATTTTCTGCACGGCCTGCCCCATTGGGCGGTGTCGATTGCGCTGGAACATAAGGGCGAAATTACCGCCGCCGTGGTGTTCGACGCCGCCAAGGACGAGATGTTCATGGCCGAAAAAGGCGCGGGCGCATGGATGAATGACCGCCGCTTGCGCGTCTCGGGCCGCAATAAGATGATCGAATCCATCTTTGCCACGGGGATTCCCTTTGCGTCCAAGAAAACCCTGCCCGCCACCGTGGCCGATCTGGCCCGATTGATGCCCGTTTGCGCGGGCGTTCGGCGCTGGGGTGCGGCCAGCCTAGATCTGGCCTATGTCGCCGCTGGCCGTTATGACGGCTATTGGGAGCGCGAGTTGAAACCTTGGGACATCGCCGCGGGCCTGTTGATCGTGCGCGAGGCGGGCGGCATGGTGGCCCCGATCCGCGACGGCACGGATATTTTGGAGACAGGCAGCATCATCGCCGCCAATGACCCGCTGTTTGCAGGGTTCACCAAGATCATTCGCGGGGAATAATCAGCGCCGCCGCACACGCGGAATGGTCGTGCGGGTGACAACATATTCCGCCGCAGGATGGGGCGGTGCGCCGTGGTTTTGCGCCCAATAGCCGCGCCCGCCGTGGCGCGCCAGATACAGCCCCGCCATCACCGCCCCGCCGATAAACCCGCCGATATGGGCCATATAGGCCACCCCGTCATCGGCCCCGCTGGACAGGATTTGCAAGCCAAACCACACCCCCAGCACGATCCATGCGGGAATTGAAAAAATGCGGAAAAAGATCAAGAAAATGAACAGGATATCCACGCGGGCGCGGGGATACAGCAGCAAATACCCGCCCAAAACCCCCGCAATCGCGCCCGAAGCCCCGATCATGGGAATATTGGCGCTTGGGTCGGCATAAAACTGAAACGCCCCCGCGCAAAACCCCGATAGCAGATAAAAAATGCCAAAGTTTTTATGGCCAAAGGCGTCTTCCATATTATCGCCAAATATCCACAAAAACAGCATATTGCCCAGCAAATGGCCCCAGCCGCCGTGCAAAAACATATGGGTCACCACCCCCCAGTCAAAACCGTTTTCGCTGATGACCCCCACATCGCTGATATAGGCGGGCACCAGCCCAAAGGTGTAGAAAAAGCTGTTCAGCGCCTCTTCACTGGGCAGGCCGAACCAATAGGCCAGAAAGATCACCACATTGGCCACAAGCAGCCCATAGGTGACAAAAGGCACGCGCCCCGAAGGATTATGATCGCGAATAGGAAACATTGGGCCAGCATGGCGAAATTGGCCCGCGCGTCAAGGGTGTTTGGGCCGCGCTAGGGCACGGTGCAGACCGGCACGGGCGGGCAGGATTGGCGCAGATCGGCAATAATCTGTTGCACCGCAAGATCATAGCTGTGCCAGTCCGAATCCGCGCAGAAAAAATCGCGATGTTCGCCCAACATTGCGTGCAAAGGGCCGCGCCATTCTTCGGGGTTGGTGGCCAACAATTGTTCGGCGGTGTATAGAATAAATTCGATATAGGCGCTAAAGGCCGTGATCTCATCGGGCTGACGCAAGTCGCAATAGGCGCTATTGGCAAGGGCGGGGCGCTCGATGGTCAGGGCGATCAGGTTGCGATACATCTCGCGCGCCGCTTGGCGCTGTTGGATCGCCTCGGCGGCGCGAATTTGCAGCGGAATCACAATGACTGCCGTGATCGCCGCCAAAGCGGTGATCAGCGCGCCCAAGGCTTGAACGGCGTCACTATGTGCCTTTAACCATTGCCACATTCATCTCTGCTCCGTTGCTGTCCATGGGAATCTGCGCAATTTTAGGCCAGGGGCAAGCGCTGTTCAACCCGTTTGGCAAACCAGCTTGCGCCCTATGGAATGACATTATCGTCAAAGACATAGCTTGGGTGATGCACCATTTCGCTATCGCCATTGCCCAGAAAAATATAGGCGCCTTTGCGCGCCAAGCACATAGGAAAAATCCTCGCCCCCCCCATGCGCGGTATTGGCATCAAGCTGCGCGCTGACGCTTTGGGATGGGCGTGAAAATCGCGCCGCCAGGCGGTGATTTCAGGGAAAAGTTCGGCAAAGCCGTTCTTGATCGGCATGGCTTGGCTCTAATGAGGTGGGGCGCGTCTGTGGGCGCAGGGCCAAGCGCCCTGCCCCCATGGTGCCCGCGGCCGGACTTGAACCGGCACGGCCATACGGCCTAGAGATTTTAAGTCTCCTGTGTCTACCATTTCACCACGCGGGCAGCAGGGCTGGGTTAGCATAGCGCCGCCAGCAGCCGCTGCAAGGGTGCAGCGCAAAGATGCAGCCTTGCAATTGACAAAAATGCTGCGCTGCAGCCATATGGGCGGCAAGAGGTTGCACAAGGGTTTCCCCATGAAAAAAATCTATCCCAGCGCCCAAGCCGCGCTGGAAGGCCTTTTGTTTGATGGCATGTTCATCGCCGCGGGCGGTTTTGGCCTGTGCGGCATTCCGGAATTGTTGATTGATGGTATCCGCAAAGCGGGGACGAAAAACCTAACCATCGCATCCAACAATGCAGGGGTCGATGGCTTTGGTCTGGGGGTCTTGCTGGAAACCCGCCAGGTCAAGAAAATGATCTCGTCCTATGTTGGGGAAAA
>CAXNIF010000225.1:0-3976 GCA_964202345.1 Cypionkella sp. | reverse complement strand
CCCTAGATGCCGAGGAGTCCGAAAGCGGCGCAAGAGTTCTTGCCGCTGCCGCATGATCGCCCAAAAGCGATTGCGCCATCGCGCGCACTTCGGCCGCTTGCGGAGCATCGTCCCCCTCTATCGCGGCAAGCGCAGCCGTCCCATCTTTTCGGGCAAGATGAATCTGCGCCAGCAGTTGCCCGTCCGTTATCCCGCCAAGCACCATCCAAGATAGGGCATTTTCAGCCATGCCCAAATCCAAAAGGCGCTGCGAAATTTCCGAAACGGCGCTTCTGTCTAGGCCAATGATTGGCTGGTCAGGCGGCGCGATCGCATAGGTCAAAAAGGCAGAATCGTCACCCAGTTTGGCCAGCATTTGCCACACCTTTGCGGCCTGCGCAGGATAGTCACCAAGCGCGGCGAAAGCTGCCGCAAAATCACCCGACGAGGCTTTTGCATGGATAAGGGCGATGGCGATTTCGGGGCCAATTTCCGCGTCAGCCATTTCACTTTGCATGGCCTCTAGTGCCGTGACGGTTTCTTTTTCGATGGGCAATCCTTGGTTCACGCGCGCCTTTACAAGCGCGATCAACGCTTTTGCGGAGGTAAAGGAAACGCCCGGCTGCGCGATGTCCAAGTGCTTTTCGGCAGTGGCATCTTCGCCCTTGGCCAGATCAATCTCTGCCTGCATCACGGCCATTTCTTGGGATACTTCCGTGCTGGCGCGCAGCACGATGTTGCGCAAGGTCGAGGCCGTTTCTTCGTCACCAAGGCTTAGAAAGCGGTCAACCAACCGCGGGCCAATGAAATCGCGCAAATGATTGGGAAGCGCAGAAAAGGCCAAGATCACCGCCTTAGTGTCAATCTGCGAAATCTGCGTGATGTCTGGGTCAGACAGGCTGGCCCAAAGCGCGGCTGATGTATTGCAGGCCCCTTGGCCAGCAAAAGCGGGCAATGGATCGGCTTCGCCATCCACGATATAGCTTAGGCTTTGCAAAACTGGCTCATTCGTCGCCACGGCTGGAAAGGCCAGCAGAATTTGCCGCGCCTCTAGGCCGAATCCCAGAAAAAGCCGTGTTCGGGCCGCGCGGGTCACAGCTTCGGGGTTGGCTTGGTCAAACTCGCCGCTGAGTTGGGTCATGTCTGCGGCGAGTTGCAGCGAAATGGGGTCGGAATTTCCCCACGACGCAATATTCAAATCTTCACTTGGAATGCACAAGGTGCCTTGCGCGCCTTTGGCTGGCTCGGGGGTGCGCACGGTTTTTGTGCTCACGCCCCCAAGTTCGCCTAAAGCCACCCGCGCTGCCTCGACCTCGGCCTTAGGGGGGATGGGCTGATCCGTTTTTGGGATCGCCAAATCAATAACACCATCGGTTGCAGCGCGGCTAAGTTGGCGCAAGAGTTGGTCGCGCAGCGGCTGCAGATCGGGCGTTGTGCTGGGCATTGGGGCCAGATCTTTTACCGTTGTAGCAGAGGGCTCTGCGACGGGCTTGGAAAATTTGTCCAGCCAATTGTAGGATGTGACGGTGCTGGTTAAGCCGTCATTTTCGGCCGCTGGTTTTTGCTCTGCCGCAAGGTCGGGCAAGCTGGGCTCCGTGCTTGCACCCCCCTCTTGCAAAGGTTCTTCAAATGAAGACCCTTTCGGCGGCGGCCCATCGCGCAGGTCAATCACAATGATTCCGGGCCTAAATTCAAAAGGAATGGCATGGCACGCACAGGCAAAACCGATATCAAGTTCCGAGGTTTCGGCATTAACTGAAATTGCGGCGAGCCGAGATTTGCCAATTTTGTCAAAGACAGGGCGCAGATCATATTCGCCAGCTTCATCGATGGGGCGAAAGCGATAGCCATCTATGGTGCGGCCAAATTGCCAATCGATCTGCGTGCCGAAATTCAAAACGATGCGCGTAAAACCATCATGCTCGCCCGAGGTTACCTCGACGGGAACGGCCAGCGCGGGGCTGGCCAAAAACCAAAGCAGGGCAAGCGCGCGTTTGATCATGCCGCATCCTGCTTTAGGGCGCGCAGCGATTCCTCGACTGCTGCAAAGCTGGGGCGCACGTGGTGCGGGGTGTTCTGGCGGCCCACTTCAATGCAAATATTGGGTGCGTGGCGGTGCAGGTTGGCCACCAAAACCTCGCGCACCAATTGATAGAAATGGCCGTCATCTTCGGTAATGGTCTTGACCCGCGCCGCGAACGGGCCTGCCAAACCATAGGCCAAAAACACACCAAGGAACGTTCCCACCAAGGCGCCGCCAATCATTTTGCCCAGAATTTCGGGGGGTTGATCCAGTGATCCCATGGTTTTGATAACGCCCAAAACGGCGGCAACAATGCCCAGTGCAGGCAATGCATCGGCAACAGATTGCAACGCGTGGCTGGAATGAAGCGCATGATTAAGTGCCGCCTCGACACGTTTGTCCAGCACCTCTTCAACCTGATGGGGGTCGTCATAGTTCATGGATGCCGCGCGCAGCGTGTCGGCAATAAGGTCAACTGTTTCATGATCGTGCTGAATGCGGGGATACCGCGAAAAAATCGCAGAGTCGTGCGGGTTTTCGATGTGCTCTTCAAGCCCGACAGGATTGGCGCGGGCAAGGCGGATCAGTTCAAACAGAAGGCACAGCAGATCACGGTAGTCGTCGGGTTTCCATCTTGGCCCTTTGAACACCTTGCCCACGTCTTTGAGCGTGTGTTTCACGGCGGGCAAATCGTTCGAAATAAGAAAGGCCCCAACGGCCGCGCCGCCGATCATGATCATTTCAAATGGCAAAGCCGCCAAAATCGGGCCCAGCTTTCCGCCAGCCAGCATATAGCCGCCGAACACCATGACCATGATTACAACAATGCCAATTGCGCCAAACATACCTAAACCCTTTTACCCAATACGCCCCATTACGCGTTGCACAATCTTAGCACGGCCGCGTTAACAAACCGAAAATCAGCCCTTTGGTGCCAAGGCATTGCGCCCTGCGATCAGCACCGAAATGGAATAGGCCTGTTCGGGCGTCATGCCCGCCAGAATCGCCGCCGCCGAGGCGGGCTGCATGCGGCTTAGAAACCCTGCCGCAAATTCGGGCGCCATGGCAGAAAACAGTTTTGCCGCATCCGCTGGCTTCATCGCCTCATAAACCGAAGTCAGCGTGCCCAAATCTTGTTCGGCTGCGCCATCGGCGACTGATATGGTTTTTTTCAAGTCGTCTTCTGCCGCGGCCAGTTCGGCCATCCGCTTTTCAATTGCGGCTTCGGCCAATCCCAGCGCGGCCATCCGATCTGCGATCATCGCTTCGCGCGCCGTCAACTCTTCACCCCGCGCCTTTAGCGCTTGGGCCAAGGCAGCTGGCGGCGCTTCGCAATTGGCGGGCTCTGCGGGCAAATCTTCGGTCGGCAGGTCTGAAATTGCCGCCACAGCGGCCCCCAAATCCGACCCCAACCGCAGCGCGCCTGACGAAGCGAAAAGCAGCGCTAGAATAACCAATGACCCGGGCGCGATTTTGCGAGACAGGCTCATTCGGCCGCCTCCAAATCGCGGCCTTCAGTGCGGCGGCGCACAAAACGCAGTTTCCGCTCGCCCTCTGGGGCAAAATCTTCGTCACTGTCTGGGGCGCCCGGCTTTGGCAAATCATGCAAGGATGCCATTAACAGTTCAAGTTGCGCAGCCACTGCCTCGGCCCGCGCGGTTTGGCTGCGCAGCCCGTCGGCCTGGGCGTGGGCCGCTCCCCGCGCCCCTTCCAAAGCGCGGGTCATGTCATCGACTTGCACTGACAAGACTGCAATCGCGCTGCCCATCCCCGATTCCAGCGCAGTAAACTTCTTCAGCCGGCTGGACAGAACATAGCAGTAAATTGCGGCCCCAAAGGCCCCTGCCGTCATCAGAATATCTGCGATCAATTGCATCTGGTTTTCCTAGGGTCTGTTGACGTTCACTTTAACCTTATGACGGTAGCGGCGAGAGAGATGAACGCACTGTAGCTGGTATCTGTTTTGCAGTATCT
>CAXNIF010000224.1:0-3996 GCA_964202345.1 Cypionkella sp. | reverse complement strand
CCATCTGCATCAGCGCGGGGGTCACATGCGGTTCTGCCTCGTAAACATCAAGGCCCGCCCCTGCGATTTGGCCTTGCGCCAAAACGCGCACCAGCGCCGCCTCGTCCACCACATCCCCGCGCGAGATATTCACAAAAATGCCGCTGGGGGACATCTGCGCCAGCGCCTGTGCATCGATCAGATGATGGGAATGCGCCCCGCCCGATACCGCCACGACTACAAAATCTGCCGCCATCGCTTGGGCAAGCGACACTTGCACTGCGGGAAAATCCAAGGTCTTTGCGCTGCGATTGGCATAGCAAATGTCCATGCCAAAGCCGAAATGGCACCGCCGCGCAATGGCCTCGCCAATTCGGCCCATGCCGACAATGCCCACCGATTTCCCCGTCACGCTGTGGCCGAGCATCTGTGTGGGCGACCAGCCGCCCCATTCGCCGCGCCGCAAGACGCGCTCGCCCTCGCCCGCACGCCGCGCCGTCATCAGCATCAAGGTCAGGGCAATATCAGCGGTGGCATCGGTCACCGCGCCGGGGGTATTGGTGAGCTGCACCCCTGCGGCGCGGGCGGCTTGGGCGTCGATATGGTTATAGCCCACGCCGAAATTGGCCAAAATCTGCGCGCGCGGCTTTGGGCAATCGGCAAAGACAGCCGCAGAAAAACCATCGCCCAAGGTGGGCAAGACGGCGTCATAATCGCGCAGCGCTTCGCGCAACTCGGCCCCTGTCAGCGGCGAAGTGGCCGCGCGCGGCTGCACGTTATAGCGCGCAGCCGCCGCCTGCATCACCGCGGCGGGCAAAGGGCGGGTGATCAGCAGGCGCGGCTTCAAAACAATTTCCCCCCCAAAGGCACAGATTGGTCAGGCCCAATGAGCACCACTTCCCCCGCAGCATCTGGCACGCCCAAGACCAAGACCTCGGACATGAAAGGGCCAATTTGGCGGGGCGGGAAATTGACCACGGCCAAAACTTGGCGGCCAATCAAAGTGGCGGGGTCGTAATGGCGGGTGATCTGGGCGGATGATTTTTTCTGGCCAATCTCGGGGCCAAAATCCACCCATAACTTGATGGCAGGTTTGCGCGCGGCATCAAAGGGTTCGGCGCGGATGATGCGCCCCACGCGAATATCGACGGCGGCAAAATCATCATAGGTGATCATTGGCCCAACTCCTTGCCGCGCGCGGCGGCGGCGGCTACGGCGCGCGTCATCAGGGGCGCAAGGCCCGTCTGTGCATCCATCAAATGGGCCAAAGCGGCGGCGGTTGTCCCGCCGGGTGAGGTGACATTCACCCGCAATTGCGCGGCTGGCTCATCGGCGCGATGGGCCAATTCACCCGCACCGCAGATCGTGGCGCGCGCCAGTTGCATGGCGATTTCGGGGGCCAAACCTTGGGCCACCCCGGCCTGCGCCAGCGCTTCGATCAGATAGAACACATAGGCCGGCCCAGAGCCAGAAACGGCGGTCACGGCATCCATCTGATGTTCACCCTCTAGCGCCACAACTTGGCCCACCGCAGCCATCAAGGATGTTGCCAGCGTGATATGGGCGGCGCTGGCATGGGCATTTGCGCAAAGCCCCGTGATCCCGCGCCCCACCATCGCGGGCGTGTTGGGCATCGCCCGCACAAGCGGCGTTGAAGCGCCCAAAACGCGCTCAAATGTGGCAAGTGAGGTGCCCGCCGCGATCGAGAGTAACAAGGTTTCCCCATTGCCCAGCGCCTGCAAAGCGGGCAAAGCATCGCCCATCATCTGCGGCTTGACCGCCAACACCGCAACCGCTGGAGAGCTTGGCACGCCTGCATTAAGATGGACACCCGCCGCACGCAGCCAGTCGCTGGGCTGCGGCTCGATCACCCAAACCGCGCTCGCAGGTATCCCAGCCTTTAGCCATCCCGCCAGCAAGGCCGACCCCATCTTGCCGCAGCCCAGCAGCACCAGCCCGTTTTGCGCAATCACGTCCAACGCCATATCGTCCCCCATTTTGCAGCAAACTAAGCGTTAATGCCGCAGGGTTCAACGATGTTTAGGCATGCCCATAGGCTTCGGCCATCGCAACTTGCATGGCGGCGGCGGGGGATTTATCGGCCCATGCGACCAGTTGAAAAGCGGGGTAGAATCGTTCGGCGGCGATGACGGCGCTGGAAATCAGGGCATCAATTTGCTCGGCCCCCGCCATTTGCCCGCCCGCAAGACAAAGGCCATAACGCCAAACCATCAGCTTTTGCTCGGCCCAATAGGTAAAGGCCCCCGTCCAGACCAAATCATTGCAGCGGTTGATCGTCTCATAGATTTCGCCCATCCGCGCGGCTGGAGGCTCGAATTCAAAGCTGCAAATCAGCCGCAAGGTTTCGTCCTGATCGGACCATGCCAGCGTCAGCGAATAGGTGCGCCATTGCCCTTCAACGGCCATGGCGATTTGGTCATCCGTGACGCGGTCAAACTCCCAGGCATAGAAAGAGGCGATATTTTCAACAATATCAATAGGGTGCAGGTCTTCAAGGGCATCTAACTGCGATATCTGCGACATATTCACCCTCACGATACGGCATTCGTGGCCTGTCTGCCCCCTATGCCTGCCAAATCATGCTACACCCTGCGGGCCAACACAATCTTTATACTAGATATAGTGGCGAACGGGGGGAAGCCTGTAAAGAGGAATTATGGTTATTCTTCTGTGGATAAAGATACCGATTGCCGCCGCATCCGTTCGCGCCACAGGGTGAACAGCCCCGCTGCGGCCACCACGGCCGCCCCAAAGGCCACATTCCAGCGCAAGGTCTCGTCCAGAAGCGCCAATCCCAAAATGGCCACCCAAACCAATTGCAAATAGGCAAAGGGTTGAATGGCCGAAGCCTCGGCCACAGCATAGGCGCGGATCAAGAGCCAATGGCCCAGCACGGCGGTCAGACATAATGCGCCCATCCATGCCCAGTCGGCCCCGCTCATGGGGGCCCAATGTATCAGGCCCAGCGGCGTGATCGCAACTGCCCCCGCAATGCCCGTCCAGAAAAAGCTGACTTGCGCGCTGTCATCGCGGGCAACAAACCGCGTGAGCAGCCCATAAAGTGCAAACATAAAGGCCGATGCCAGCGGCAACAGCGCCCAGGGCGAGAAAACCCCAAATCCGGGTTGCAAGATGATCAGAACGCCAACAAATCCCGCCCCAATCGCCGCCCAACGCCGCCAGCCCACGCGCTCGCCCAAAATCGGGCCTGACAGGGCGGCCACCAAAAGCGGATAGCAAATAAACACAGCATGGGTTTCAATCAGGCCAAGTTGCACAAAGGCAATCACCATCACCACAACTTCGGCCGCCAGCAAGACACCTCGAAAAATTTGCTTGAGCGGATGTTTGCTGCGTATCGCAGTGCCCAGCCCGCCCGCACCGCGCGCGGCTATCGCGATCACAAACAGCGCAAAGAACCAAAAACGGATCATCACCACCATGTAAACGCTGTTATTCAGCGCCAAATGCCGCGAGATGCCATCTTGGGCGGCGAAAACCAGCGTAGTGGCGATCATCAGCCACATGCCCAGCCTTTGGTTTTGGTCGGCTTTCATCAATTCACTCCTTGGCGCGCAATGATTGGCTGCGGCGCCGTCTATCTTGTTATATGCCGCCGCGCCATGGCGACGAACCATCTAAAGCGCCGATGCTGAAAGATCGGGCGCGCGGGCCAAAACCCCTTTGCACATGTGCCGCTTGCGGCCAAAGCCCGCCACACGCGCCACGTCAAACCCCGCACTTTGCAAGGCGCGCCGCACATGGCCTGCCGCCGAATAGGTTGCAAAACTGCCCTGCGGCGCGGTATGGCGGGCCACTTGTGCCAAAATCTGCGGCGACCAAAGCGCGGGGTTCTTGGCGGGGGAAAACCCATCCAAAAACCACGCATCTGCCCTGCCTTGCCATGGCGGTAACGTGGTGGCTGCATGGCCGATGATCACCTGAACCTGCACAGGGCCAAGCGTAAAGGCGCGCGCACCTGCCGCCCAAGCGTCC
>CAXNIF010000223.1:0-4010 GCA_964202345.1 Cypionkella sp. | reverse complement strand
GTAAAGAGGATGAGGGATTCGAAATGGTTGGCCAGCGCGCGTTGCAGGCGGGCGGTGCGTTTGGAGAGGGGCTTTTCGGGCGGGAAGTCGCGGCAGCCGCCCGTGTAACGGGTGCCAAGCTCAAGGTTGGCGGGAATGGCGAAGGCGGCGTATTGCAGGGTTTGCAATAGGGCGGCGAGGGTGAGGGCGAGGAGTTCGGGGGTCATGGGTGCGTTATCCTTTTCAAACCATTTACGCGGCACACTTGACGATGCGCGGCTAGAACGAAAAAGCAAACGATACTTGCCGCCCCGACGATCATGACGAGAACTTCAGTCAGGGAAAGCGCATTATTTCCGAAGCGGTATTCGGGAACCGATCCGAGTATGGCATGAAAATCCCAAGCCTCCGCGCTCACCATCATGACCTGCGATATTGCCAGAAGGACGAACGCTACTACCACCCAACCGCTCGCCGGCCTTCTTACGAAAACAGCCTGCAAGAGCTGGATAACGCAAAAGGCTGCTGTCACATAGAGTATCCCGAACAGCAGTAGCGAAATGACCACGGCAAAGCCACTCGGACCGACGAAGAAAAACATCTCTTCAACATATTGGTCGATAGCCGCTTCATCTGTTTGGCTCAAATTCGCCTCAAAGAAAAGCGTTGCACCAAACTGCGCAAGTCCCCAGAGCCATGCGATGGCTGGCAACAAGAGAAAGGTTGCAGTGAAGGTGTGGTAACGGGTCATTCGCTTTTGCATCACGGGGGGGTGTAGGCTGCGTGCTTGTCACGCACCTTTATCACAAATCCATCAACAACCGCCGTGGATCCTCGAGCGCCTCTTTCACGCGCACCAAGAACGTCACGGCGCCTTTGCCGTCCACGATGCGGTGGTCGTAGCTTAGGGCCAGATACATCATCGGGCGGATGACGATTTGGCCGGCCACCACAACGGGGCGGTCTTGGATTTTGTGCATCCCCAAAATGCCCGATTGCGGCGGGTTCAGGATGGGCGAGGACATAAGCGAGCCGTATACCCCGCCGTTCGAGATGGTAAAGCTGCCGCCCTGCATTTCGGCCATCGACAGTTTGCCATCGCGGGCGCGCAGGCCCAGTTCGGCGATTTTCGCCTCGATCGCGGCAAAGCCCATTTGATCGGCATCGCGCAGCACGGGCACGACAAGGCCCGAAGGGGTGCCCACCGCCACGCCCATATGGACGTAGTTTTTGTAGACAACATCTTGGCCGTCGATTTCGGCGTTCACTTCGGGGATTTCTTTCAGGGCGTGGGTGCAGGCCTTTACGAAGAAAGACATAAAGCCCAGTTTCACGCCGTGTTTTTTCTCGAAGATGTCTTTGTATTCACCCCGCAGGGCCATGATCTCGGACATGTCCACCTCGTTATAGGTGGTCAGCATGGCGGCGGTGTTTTGCGCGTCTTTCAGGCGGCGGGCGATGGTGGCGCGCAGGCGGGTCATTTTCACGCGCTCTTCGCGGGCGGCGTCATCGGCGGCGACGGGGCCGCGCGGGATGACAACGGGGGCGGGGGCGGCGGAGACGGCGGCTGCGGCGGCGGCGACATCCTCTTTCATCACGCGGCCATCGCGGCCTGTGCCTGTCACTTGGGCGGGGGTTAGCCCCGCCTCGGCCATCGCCTTTTTCGCGGCGGGGGCGTTTTCAACGTCCTTTGCGGCGGGGGCTGCTGGCGCGGGGGCTGCTGCGGCGGCTGGCGCGGGGGCTGCGCCCACTGCGCCAGCAGTAACGACGGCAAGGCGTGCCGCGGGGCCTACTGTCGTGCCTTCGGGGGCGATAATCTCGGCCAAAACGCCAGCCACGGGGCTGGGCACTTCGACAGAAACTTTGTCGGTTTCCAATTCGCAGAGCATTTCGTCCTGTTTGACGCTGTCGCCCACTTTTTTGAACCAAGTTGATACAGTGGCTTCGGATACGGATTCGCCCAAGGCGGGAACCATTACATCGGTCATTTCATTTCTCCTATTTTGGGCGTTACTTGGACAGGCCAAGGGCGGCGTCGACCAAGGCGGTTTGTTCGGCTTTGTGTTTCGAGGCAAGGCCCGTGGCGGGCGAGGCAGAGGCCACGCGCCCTGCATAATGCGCGCGGGTATGTTTTGCGCCTATTTTGATCAAAATCTGTTCGATCTCGGGCTCGATGTGGAACCAAGCGCCCATATTCTTGGGCTCTTCTTGGCACCAGACCATTTCAGCCCCTTTGAAGCGGGCAAGTTCCAGCTTTAGGGGTTCGCTTGGCACGGGGTAAAGCTGTTCGATGCGCAGAAGATAAACATCGTCCAAGCCTTGGGCATCGCGCTGCGCCAAGAGGTCGTAATAGACCTTGCCGCTGCACATCACCACGCGTTTGATTTTGTCGTCTGATTTTAGTTTCAGCGTCGAATGGCCGCGCTGGGCGTCATCCCACAGCACGCGGTGGAAGGTTGATCCATCGGTGAAATCAGCGGCATCCGAGATGCACAGCGGATGGCGCAGCAGGGATTTCGGCGTCATCAAAATCAGCGGCTTGCGATAATCGCGGTGCAATTGGCGGCGCAAGATGTGAAAGTAATTGGCGGGGGTGGTCACATTGGCCACGATCCAATTGTCATGCGCGGACATTTGCAAAAAGCGTTCAAGGCGGGCCGAGGAATGTTCGGGGCCTTGGCCTTCAAAGCCGTGGGGAAGCAGGCAGACAAGGCCCGACATGCGCAGCCATTTGCTTTCGCCCGAGTTGATGAATTGATCGAACATGATCTGCGCCCCATTGGCGAAATCGCCAAACTGCGCCTCCCATAGGGTCAGAGCATTGGGTTCGGACAGCGAATAGCCGTATTCAAAGCCCAGCACCGCGTATTCCGACAGCATGGAATCGATCACCTCATAGCGGGCTTGGCCTGCGCGGATGTGGTTGAGGGGATAGTGGCGTTCCTCGGTGGTTTGGTCGATCCAGCCCGAATGGCGCTGGCTGAAGGTGCCGCGTGTGCAGTCTTGGCCCGACAGACGCACGGGGAAACCTTCGGTTTGCAGGCTGCCAAAGGCAAGCGCCTCGGCGGTGGCCCAATCGAACCCCTTGCCCGACGTGAACATTTCCTTTTTGGCGTCCAATTGGCGCGCCACGGTTTTATGCAGATCGAACCCTTCGGGCACGCGGGTGAGGGCGGCCCCCACTTCGGCCATGGTTTCGGGTTTGATCCATGTCTCGCCGCGCTGGTAGTTGTTCAAATCCTTGGTGGAAAGCGATTTCCAGCGGCCATCCAGCCAATCAGCTTTATTGGGTTTGAAATCGCGCCCTGCTTCGAATTCTTCGTTCAGCTTGGCCTGAAAGGCGGCTTTCATATCTTCGATCTCGCCTTCGGGGATCAGCCCATCGGCGACAAGGCGTTCGGTGTAGAGTTGCAGCGTGGTTTTTTGCTTGCGGATGGTTTGATACATCGCGGGGTTGGTGAACATCGGCTCGTCGCCTTCGTTATGGCCAAAGCGGCGATAGCAGAAGATATCCAGAACCACGTCTTTGTGAAAGGTTTGGCGGTATTCGGTGGCCACTTTGGCGGCATGTACCACCGCCTCGGGATCGTCGCCGTTCACGTGGAAAATCGGTGCTTCGACCATCAATGCGATGTCGGTGGGGTAGGGCGAGGAGCGCGAGAAGGACGGCGCGGTGGTAAAGCCGATTTGGTTGTTCACGATGATATGGATCGTGCCGCCCGTGCGGTGGCCCTTCAGGCCCGACAGGCCAAAACATTCGGCCACAACACCTTGGCCGGCAAAGGCGGCATCGCCGTGCAACAAAACGGGCAAAACGGACAGGCGTTCTTCGGGCAAATCGCCGTTCTGATCTTGCTTGGCGCGCACTTTGCCCAAGACAACGGGATTCACCGCCTCGAGGTGTGAGGGGTTTGCGGTCAGCGACAGGTGCACGCGGTTGCCGTCAAATTCGCGGTCAGAGGACGCACCAAGGTGGTATTTCACATCGCCCGATCCGTCGATTTCGTCGGGCTTATAGCTGCCGCCTTGAA
>CAXNIF010000222.1:0-4029 GCA_964202345.1 Cypionkella sp. | reverse complement strand
GGGGTGGGGCGCGATGATGTGCTGCGCTTTGCCGACACTTGGGCGGCGGGCTATCGGCGCATTCTGGCGCGGGCGGCTTTGGTTTGAAACGTGGCGATAGGCCCATGAAAGGACAGATAGATCATGGATAATGCAGCCGCAGATATTGCTGTGCGCGAGGGCGTGGATGCGCAGACCATCAACACCGTGACCGCGATGGCGGGCAGTTACAAACACGGCTGGGAAACCGATATTGACACGGAATTTGCCCCCAAAGGCCTGTCCGAAGACATCGTGCGCCTGATTTCCACCAAAAACGAAGAGCCCGAATGGCTGCTGGAATGGCGCTTGGCGGCCTATCGGCGCTGGCTGACCCTGCGCGAGCCGCATTGGGCCATGCTAAAATACGCCCCCATCGACTACCAAGATCAATATTATTACGCCAAACCCAAATCTATGATCAATAAACCTAAATCGCTAGATGAGGTGGATCCTAAACTGCTGGCCACCTATGCCAAGCTGGGGATTCCCTTGCGCGAGCAGGCGATATTGGCGGGGGTCGATATGCCCGAAGGCGAGGCCCCGCGCCGTGTGGCTGTGGATGCTGTATTTGATTCCGTCTCGCTGGGCACCACCTTTAAAGAGGAATTGGCCAAGGCGGGGGTGATTTTCTGTTCGATCTCCGAAGCGGTGCGCGAATATCCCGAATTGGTGCGCAAATATCTGGGATCCGTGGTTCCCGCCACGGATAACTATTTTGCCACGCTGAATTCGGCGGTGTTTTCGGATGGCTCTTTTGTCTATATTCCCAAAGGCACGCGCTGCCCGATGGAACTATCGACCTATTTTCGGATCAATGCCGAAAACACAGGCCAGTTCGAGCGCACGCTGATCATCGCGGACGAAGGGTCTTATGTCAGCTATCTGGAAGGCTGCACCGCGCCCAAGCGCGACACCCATCAACTGCATGCCGCTGTGGTGGAATTGGTGATTTTGGATGATGCCGAAATCAAATATTCCACGGTGCAAAACTGGTATCCCGGCGATGAGGAAGGGCGCGGCGGGATTTATAATTTTGTGACCAAGCGCGCCGATTGTCGCGGCGCGCGGGCCAAAGTTATGTGGACGCAGGTGGAAACGGGCAGTGCGATCACGTGGAAATATCCTTCGTGCATTTTGCGCGGGCATGAAAGCCAAGGCGAGTTTTACTCGATTGCCATTGCCAACAATGCCCAGCAGGCCGACACTGGCACCAAGATGATTCATCTGGGCAAGAATACGAAATCGCGCATCGTGTCCAAAGGCATCTCGGCAGGGCGGGCGCAAAACACCTATCGCGGGCAAGTGTCGATCCATCCCAAAGCCACGGGCGCGCGAAATTACACCCAATGCGACAGCCTGCTGATTGGTGACCAATGCGGCGCGCATACCGTGCCCTATATCGAGGTGAAGAATAACAGCAGCCGCGTGGAACACGAGGCGACCACCTCGAAGGTGGATGAAGATCAACTGTTTTATTGCCGCGCGCGCGGCATGGGCGAGGAAGAGGCTGTGGCGCTGGTTGTGAATGGATTTTGCAAAGAAGTGCTGCAAGCCTTGCCCATGGAATTTGCCATGGAGGCGCAAAGCCTTGTGGCCATTTCGCTGGAAGGCAGCGTTGGATAAATGAATACGCCTGCCGACATGAAACGCCCCGTCCTGACCATGCCGCCCGCCGAGGCGCAATCGTTGCGCTTGGCCTATGAGAATGCCCAAGTGATCTTGGAATATGGCAGCGGTGGCAGCACTGTCTTTGGGGCCGAGCAGGCGGGAAAAACGCTTTTTTCCGTCGAAAGCGATGCCGCATGGCTGGCAAATATGCGCGCCTATTTTGACGCAAACCCGCCTGCCGCCACGCTGCATATGCTGCACGGCGATATCGGCCCCACCAAGGCATGGGCCTATCCGACCGACCCAAAAACCTTTCGCTCTTGGCCGAGTTATGCTGCGAAAATCTGGTTCGAGCCCTATTTCGTGCAGCCAGAAATCGTGCTGATTGATGGGCGTTTTCGGGCGGCGTGCTTTTTGGCGACGTTGTTCTTTACCAAAGCCCCCGTCACCGTTTTGTTCGACGATTACAAAGACCGCTCTTATTACCATGGCGTCGAAGATTTCGTGAAACCCACAGCGATGCATGGGCGCATGGCGCAGTTTGACCTGACGCCAACCCCCATTCCCCCCGAAAAATTGATCTGGATAATGCAGTGTTTCTTGCAGCCAGAATAGGATCAAAAAAGGAAAAATAATGCTGGAAATCAAGAACCTGCATGTCAAACTTCACGAAGAAGACAAGGTCATTTTGCGCGGGGTCAATCTGAAAATTGGGCCGGGCGAGGTGCATGCCATCATGGGGCCAAACGGGTCGGGCAAATCCACCCTGTCCTATGTTTTGGCGGGCCGCGAGGGCTATGAGGTGACCAATGGCGCGGCCCATTTGCAAGGCGAAAACCTGCTAGAGATGGAGCCCGAAGAACGGGCGGCGGCGGGTCTTTTTCTGGCCTTTCAATACCCAATCGAAATTCCGGGCGTGGGCAATATGACCTTTTTGCGCACCGCCGTGAACGCCCAGCGCAAGGCGCGCGGCGAAGAGGAACTCTCGGCTGGGGATTTTCTAAAACTGGTGCGCGCGCAGGCCAAAACGCTAAAAATTGATGCCGATATGCTCAAGCGGCCCGTCAATGTTGGCTTTTCGGGCGGCGAGAAAAAGCGCAACGAAATTTTGCAAATGGCGATGTTGCAGCCCAAAATGTGCATCTTGGATGAAACGGATTCGGGTCTGGATGTCGATGCGATGAAACTGGTTTCCGAAGGGGTGAATGCGCTGCGCGATGCGGGGCGGTCTTTCTTGGTGATCACCCATTATCAGCGGCTGCTCGATCATATCGCGCCCGATGTGGTGCATATCATGGCGGCGGGGCAGATTTTGCAAACGGGCGGGCCAGAATTGGCGCTGGAAGTGGAAAACAATGGCTATAGCGCCATTTTGGCCGCGCATGGTTTGGACGGGGATCATGATGCCCTTTGATGCCCATCGCACCTTGGCGGCGGCGCGATTTTCGCACATGGGCCAGCCGAAAAAATCGGATGAATACTGGCGCTACACCGATCCTGCGGGCCTCAGCGGGGCCGGCGGCGCCGAGAGTATTGACGTATTTGCCGGCCAAGATCTGTATCGTTTGGTCTTTACCGATGGGCAATTTGACGCGCAGGCTTCGGATGCTTTGCCCGCCGATCTGGTCGATGTCTCGCGCCTTGATGCCCCGGCTGATTGGGCCCTGGCCGCCTATGGCACGCTAGAGATGATGGCGCAAAACACCGTGCCGCGCCCGATGGCCGCGATGAACACCGCCGAGGCGCAAAGCGGCGTTTTGCTGCGCGTGAAGGCTAAGTTGGATCGCCCCATCTGTTTGCTCTATCGGTCAAACTCGCAAGATTACCCCGCGATCTTGCACCATTTTATTCAGGTGGAAGACGGCGCGGAGATGACGCTTTTGGAAAGCGGCACGCTGCCGGCGGGGGGCAATAGCGTGATGGAAATCAAGCTGGGTCTCGGCGCGGCGCTGCACCATCTGCGCGCCCAAAGCCCCAGCCACCAGCGCCGCACGATCAACCATATCTTCGCCCATTTGGCGGGGCAGGCGCGGTTCAAATCCTTTACCCTGACCGCGCAAGGTGCCCTGACGCGCAATGAGGCGGCGATTTGGCTGGCGGGTGATGATGCGGCGGCGCATATCGCGGGGGCCGCCTTGGGCAATGCGCGCCGCGCGCCCTGCCATCAAGATGATACGGTGTTCATCACCCATGACGGCTTGCGCGGGGAAAGTCGGCAGGTGTTCAAAAAAGTGCTGGCCAATGGCGCAACGGGGGTGTTTCAGGGCAAGATTCTGGTCAAACCGGGCGCGCAGAAAACCGATGGCTATCAAATCAGCCAAGCCCTGTTGCTGGACGAGGCGGCGCAGTTCTTGGCCAAGCCCGAACTTGAGATTTACGCCGATGATGTGAAATGCTCGC
>CAXNIF010000221.1:0-4035 GCA_964202345.1 Cypionkella sp. | reverse complement strand
TCACCGCAGCCGCGCATGTCCACCCGCACCGCCGCATAGCCATGGCCAGCGAAATAAGGATGCATCATCTCATCACGCGGCAAAGTGCCATCGCGTTTGCGATAGGGGATATATTCTAAAATCGCGGGCACTGGCTTGGCGGCGGCATCTTTGGGCATCCAAACCCGCGCCGAAAGGCGGCAGCCATCCGACATCACGATAGCCATATCCGGCACCTCGATCACGTGATGCGGAAAGTCAGTGCGAATGGTCATGAAATCCTCCCCCTTTGGCAACATGAGGCGTTGGAATTTTGCAAAAGTTGCCACGAATACGCCGCTTTATTTATGATTTACGACAGGCGTGGCGGCTAAGGGAAAAATTACCCAGCCCCAGTTTCGGGCCGTGCTGCTTGCGCCTTCAGGCGCCTTCAGCGAATTGCCCAGCGCCGCCGCAATTGCCGAAACAAAAATTCCGTCGGCGGCATCTGCGCCCAATTTTGCATCCCTGATCTGCCCGCCGCCCCTTGCGGGCCGCCATGTTCCACACAATACCCCTCAATAACCCGCCAATACCCCCTTGACGGCAATTGCCGTGACCCGCCTTATCTGTGCCATCCGCGTTCCAAACGAAAGGCGATGGCAAAAGATGGATTCCCAACTTGGGGCGCAAAGATACTTTCTGGGTCAACGGCAATATCTTTGTGACATAGGATAGTATGACAATGTCCGAAGGTTCTAAAGGTGAAACGGCAAGAATTGCGCGGCTGATCAAGCCAAAGGCCGCGGCATATATCGTCACTGTGTTCGGGGATGTTGCCATTCCGCGGGGCGGCAGTCTGTGGACGGGCACGTTGATTGAACTTTGCGCGCATGTGGGGATCAACGAATCTTTGGTGCGCACGGCGGTATCGCGTCTTGTGGCGGCGTCGCAGTTGGAGGGGCAGCGTCTGGGGCGACGCAGCTATTATTGCCTGAATGAAGCGGCGGATTTGCAATTTCGTCAGGCGGCCGACGTTATTTTTGGGCCAGTCCCGCTGGCCAAAGGCTGGCGAATTCTGCATGATCCGGCGCTCTCGCCAGACGAGGCAAGGCGCCAGCGCATGGGGCATATGGGGGGGCATGTTTATATTCAGCCCGACCGTGGACAAGCAGCGCCTGCGTCGGGCCTTGCCTTTCATGCCCAGTCGCTGGCGGGGTCAGCAAATATCGCGCAGTTTTGGGATCTTGAGGCGTTGCAATCGGGCTATGCGCGTTTTTTGGCGTTGTTCCAAGGGTTGCGCGCCGACTCTGTGGTCGGTGCACAGGCGCTTGCCCTGCGGCTTTTGCTTGTCCATGCCTATCGCTTTGTGATTTTGCGCGATCCGCATTTGGGCCTTACCTATTTGCCCAGCACCTGGAGCGCGAGCAAAGCAAAGGATGTGTTCCGGCAGCTATATTTGGAACTTTCCCCTGCGGCAGATCGATATATCCAGCAAAGATGTCTGGGGGTTGACGGGCCGCTAGCAGGCGCGACGCCAGCCACAGAACAGCGAAAACACGCGCTATCTGACGATCATTAACGCCTTAAATATCTGATTAAGTTCAATTTTTCTATTTTATAAAACATTACGTTTTTTTTGAATTTTGCACTTTACTGTGATGTTTTGCCGATTATAGTATGACCGATCGGTCGGTTTATGCTTTCAGGCGCAGATAGAACTTGGGGATGGGGAAAAGATGAATGACGCTTTTGTTTGTGACGCGGTCAGAACACCAGTCGGCCGCTATGGCGGTGTGCTGGCGTCGATGCGCGCCGATGATCTTGCGGCAGAACCACTCAAGGCCTTGATTTTGCGCAATCCCGCTGTTGACTGGTCAGCCGTCGATGATCTGATTTACGGCTGCGCGAACCAAGCGGGCGAAGATAACCGAAATGTGGGCCGGATGGCTGCCTTATTGGCGGGGCTGCCGCTTGGCGTGCCGGGCACGACCGTGAATCGGCTGTGCGGGTCTGGCATGGACGCTGTCGGCATGGCCGCGCGGGCAATCAAATCGGGCGATTGCGATTTTGTCATTGCGGGCGGGGTGGAAAGCATGTCGCGCGCCCCATTCGTCATGCCAAAGGCCGAGGCCGCCTTTTCGCGGGCAAACGCTGTCTATGACACGACGATTGGCTGGCGATTTGTAAACCCAGCCATGGAAAAAGCCTATGGCACCCATTCTATGCCCCAAACGGCCGATAATGTCGCCCAAGATTATGGGATCAGCCGCGACGATCAGGATGCTTTTGCACTGCGCAGCCAGAAAAGATGGGCCGAAGCGCAGGCATTGGGTGTGTTTAAAGATGAAATCTCTCCGGTGGTGGTGTCTTCTCGTCAAGGCGAAAAGCGCATCATCGATCAAGATGAACATCCTCGGCCCGACACCACGCTGGCGCAATTGGCGAAGCTGCGCGGCGTGAATGGGCCAGAACTTAGCGTGACAGCAGGCAATGCATCGGGTGTGAACGACGGTGCGGCGGCGATGCTCATCCTATCGGAAAAGGCACTCACGGCGCAGGGGCTTGTGCCCAAAGCGCGGGTTGTGGCGATGGCGGCGGCAGGTGTCGAGCCAAGGATCATGGGCATTGGCCCCGTTCCAGCGGTGCGCAAAGTGCTGGCGCTTGCGGGGTTAACGCTAGCGCAAATGGATGTCATCGAGCTGAACGAAGCCTTTGCCGCGCAGGCGCTGGCTGTATTGCGCGAATTGGGACTGCCAGATGACGCGCCCCATGTGAACGCACACGGCGGCGCTATCGCGATGGGGCATCCCTTGGGCATGTCGGGCGCGCGGCTGGTGATGACGGCGATGTATCAACTGCAGCGCATGGGCGGACGTTATGCGCTGTGCACGATGTGCATCGGCGTTGGCCAAGGCATCGCCCTCATCATCGAAAAAGTCTAAGAAAGGTAAGCCCATGTATGCACAAATGGTCAAATCCGAATCCGCAACGCCCCGCGCAGAAATGAGCGCGCAGGAAATTGCGTTTCAAGATCGTATCGATCGCGGGGAAAAGATCGAACCCAAAGAATGGATGCCCGACGGCTATCGCAAGACACTTATTCGGCAAATAGGCCAACATGCCCATTCCGAAATTGTCGGCCAACTGCCCGAAGCCAACTGGATAACCCGCGCGCCAACCCTAGAGCGTAAGGCCATTCTCTTGGCAAAAGTTCAAGACGAGGCGGGCCATGGCCTCTACCTTTATTCTGCGGCAGAGACCTTGGGCGTTAGCCGCGACGAGCTGCTTGCCCTGCTGCATTCGGGCAAGATGAAATATTCATCCATCTTCAATTACCCGACGCTCAATTGGGCAGATATGGGGGTCGTTGGCTGGCTGGTGGATGGCGCTGCCATTATGAATCAGGTGCCGCTGCAACGCACCTCTTACGGGCCCTATAGCCGTGCGATGATCCGCATTTGCAAAGAGGAATCTTTTCATCAGCGCCAAGGCTATGACATTTTGATGAAAATGTGTCTGCAAGGCACGCAAGCGCAAAAAGACATGGCGCAAGATGCCCTAAATCGTTTTTGGTATCCTGCCCTGATGATGTTCGGCCCATCGGACAAGGATTCGGTTCATTCCGTCCAGTCGATGCAATGGAAAATCAAAATGAACACCAATGACGAATTGCGTCAGAAATTTGTCGATCAAACCGTTCCGCAGGCAAAGTATCTGGGCCTTCAAATTCCCGATCCAAATTTGATCTGGAACGAGTCAAAGGGCGGCCATGATTTCAGCGAGCCCGATTGGAACGAGTTTTTCGACGTGATCGCCGGCAATGGCCCTTGCAACACCGAAAGGCTGCAAGCCCGTGTCACAGCATGGGATCAGGGCGCTTGGGTAAGAGAAGGGTTGCTTGCCCATGCCGAAAAGCAAGATGCCCGCCGCGCCGCGGCACAGGTGGCCGCGCAATAGGGCCGCTGCCCATGCGCCCTGCCTTGCCTGCCCCCAATTTTTCGCCAAAGGAATTGATCCATGTCCAATGAATTGCCCCTGTGGGAAGTTTTCATTCGTGGCCAACATGGCCTAAAC
>CAXNIF010000220.1:0-4066 GCA_964202345.1 Cypionkella sp. | reverse complement strand
AGCACGGCATGGGTGAACATCTCGCGGGCGGCGGGGGTGGCGCGGCGCATATCATGGCTGCCTGATAGGGCCAGCAAGCCACTTCCTCGGCTCAGCAGCGCCTCGGCCCCATCAATCCCGTGGCGGCGCGCCAGCGTAAGCACCGCCGCGCTGTCAATTGTCCCCGCCCTTGTTCCCATGATCAGCCCATCTTGCGGCGAATGGCCCATGGTGGTTGCCACAGATTTGCCGTCTAGGATCGCGCAGAGCGACGCCCCATTGCCCAAATGCAGGCCCAGCAAGCGGCGCGGCAGATTGGGGCGCAAACGGCGCACCATGCTGGCATAAGAGAGGCCATGAAACCCATAGCGGCGCAGCCCCCCCGCCTGTGCATCGCTTGCGGGGAGGGCATAGAGGTATTCTTTGGCGGGGATGGTGGCGTGAAAGGCCGTGTCAAAGGCGGCGAATTGTGGCAAATCAGGATGCAGCCGCGCCAGCGCATGGATGCAGGCCAAATTGGCAGGATTGTGCAGCGGCGCAAGCGGCACGGCAGCGGTGATTTTGGCAAGGATATCATCGGTCACACGGCAGGTGGCGGTCAACCCCTCGCCCCCATGCACCACGCGGTGCGCGGCGGCGGAAAAAACCGGCGCGCCCATCGCCGCCAAGCCTTGGGCCAGCGCCGCCTCATGCCCGCCCGCGCCAAGCTGGGCCACATTATGCGAATCCACCAGCGCGCCCTTGTCAAAAAGCGCCAGCTTTACCGAAGAAGACCCCGCATTGACCACCAAAAGCATCAGATCACCGCCTTCAACAAACCCGCGAGCGCCAGCGCCGCCAAAAGCGCAATGGCAAAACGGCGAAAGTTTTGCGGATCGGTGGAAAAGAAATGCCGCCCGCCCAACCAATTGCCCAAAAGCGTGATGGGCATGGCCAGCGCACTGGCCCAAAGCGTATCCCAACTGACCAAGCCCGCCGCCCAATACAGCGGCGCAGAGTATAAATCCAAAATCGGAAAATAGGCGATCAGCGTGGCGCGAAATACCGCGGGCGCCATCGGCTGGGCGGCAAAAAACGGGATCAGGGGCATTCCGCCCATCCCCGGTGCATTGGCCAAACCTGACAACATCCCAAAGCCAAAGTTCACGCCCGTCCCGCGCATCTCGCGCGGTAAACGCCAACCTGTCAGCAAAATCGCACACATCAGCAAAACCACGCTGGCAATGACCGCGCGCACGGCATTTTCCGACAAGCCCGTCAGCACCCATAATCCCAGCGGCAGGCCAACCACAGCCCCGCCCGTCAACAGGCCCACGCGCCGCCAGTCAATATCGCGGCCAATGCCGCGCAGCGCCTGCAGCGACATCGCCGTCTCCAGCGCCACCACCACCGCGACAAAGTTCAGCGGATTGGTCACCAAAGCCGACGCCGTCACCACCATCGCCGAATAGCCAAAGCCCGAATAGCCGCGCACCAAGGACGCCACCAAAAAGACCGCGCCCATAAAGAGCGCGGCCATGGGCGTTAGATCGAAGGGTAGGGTCATTCCGCAGCCATGTCGGCGGCGGAAATCCCCGCAACGGCAACAGGTTTCTTCATTGCATCGCGGCGGAAGGGCTCGCCCAGTTCCTGGTTGATCATCGCCTCAATCAACGTGGTTTTGCCCGCTTTTTGATCGGCAATCGCCTGTTTCAAGGCGGCGGTCAGTTCCTCCATCGTGCGGGCGACCACGCCTTGCAACCCGCAAGCCTTGGCGATGCCCGCATAGGACACTTGGGTGTCCAGCTCGGTGCCGATAAAGTTATCATCATACCACAAGGTGGAATTGCGCTTTTCCGCGCCCCATTGATAGTTGCGGAACACCACTTGGGTCACGGCGGGCCATTCGGGGCGGCCAATGGCGGTCAGTTCGGTCACGGCAATGCCAAAAGCGCCGTCCCCCGAAAACCCCACCACCGGCACATCAGGGCAAGCAATCTTTGCGCCCACCACGGCGGGCAGGCCATAGCCACAAGGGCCAAACAACCCAGGGGCCAAATATTTGCGCCCCTGCTCGAACCCAGGATAGGCGTTGCCAATGGCGCAATTGTTGCCGATGTCGGATGAGATGATCGCCTCGCGCGGCAAAGCGGCCTGAATGGCGCGCCATGCCATGCGCGGGCTCATCCAATCGGGTTTGGCGGCGCGGGCGCGTTGATTCCAAGTTGTGCCTTCGTCGTCCTCTTCGTGATCCATCGAAGACAGCGCCTGCGCCCAAGCGGATTTGGTCTGGGCAATCGTCGCTTTGCGGGCGGCGCGGCCCGCTTCGCCTGCCGAAGGCGACAGGCGCGCCAATATCCCGCGCGCCACATGGCCCGCATCACCCACGATTCCCACAGAGACGGGCTTGGTCAGGCCAATGCGGGCGGGGTTGATATCAACTTGGATGATTTTGGCGCCTGAGGGCCAGTAATCCAGCCCATAGCCCGGCAGGGTGGAAAACGGATTGAGCCTTGTGCCAAGCGCCAGCACCACATCGGCCTGTTTGATCAGCTCCATCGCGGCCTTGCTGCCATTATAGCCCAGCGGCCCTGCAAACAGCGGGTGGCTGGACGGGGCGGCGTCATTGTGCTGATAGCCCACGCAGACAGGGGCATCCAGCCGCTCGGCCAGCGCCATTGCATCGGGAATCGCCCCGGCCAAAACGACACCAGCGCCGTTCAAAATCACGGGAAATTTGGCCGAGGACAAAAGCTCTGCTGCCTGCGAGATGGCCGCATCCCCGCCCGAAGGGCGTTCAAATTCCACCACAGCGGGCAAGTTGATATCGATCACCTGCGTCCAATAATCGCGCGGCATATTGATTTGCGCGGGCGCCGAGGCGCGACGGGCGTTCAAAATCACGCGGCTCAGCACTTCGGCAACGCGCGAGGGATCGCGCACTTCTTCTTGATAGGCGACCATATCCTTGAACAGGGCCATTTGCTCGACCTCTTGAAAGCCGCCCATGCCGATGGTTTTATTGGCCGCTTGCGGCGTCACCAGCAGCAAAGGCGTGTGGTTCCAATAGGCGGTTTTGACCGCTGTGACAAAATTGGTGATCCCCGGCCCGTTTTGCGCGATCATCATGCTCATGCGGCCCGAGGCGCGGGTATAGCCGTCGGCCATCATTCCGCCGCTGCCTTCATGGGCGCAATCCCAAAACCGAATGCCCGCGCGGGGGAACAAATCGGAAATCGGCATGAACGCCGACCCGATAATGCCAAAGGCATCGGTAATTCCGTGCATTTGCAAGACTTTGACAAAGGCTTCTTCGGTGGTCATTTTCATCGGCTATACTCCTGTGTTGGGCGCAGTCTATGCCCCCGAGCGCGCAAGGCTTAGGGCCAGAGGTGCGGGCAGAATAAGGCCAGCTAAAGCCGCAGCGCTTTGGCGATACGGGCAATCCCTTCGGGGATCTTGGCTGGGGGAATAGACGAATAGCCAAGCCGATAAAACTGGCTTTGCGGGCGAGCAGGGTCGAAAAAGGATTGCCCCGCCTCGATCAAAACCCCATCCGCGCGCAGCCGTAGCGCCAGCGCTTGGGTATCCACCCCCAGCGGGGCGCGCATCCAAAAACTAGATCCGCCAAAGCCGCCTTGGCCCGCCACGTCCAGCCCCGCACTTTCGATGGATTCGGCCATGACTTGGCGGCGGCGTTTATAGGCGGCGCGCATGCGGTTGATCAGCGCATCGTAATGGCCCAAAGACAGAAAATAAGCCACAGTGCGCTGGATATGCCCGGGCGGATGACGCAGCAGCATCAGCCGCAAGGCGCGCGCCTCGCGGATAAAGGCGGCAGGCCCCACCAAATAGCCCAGCCGCATGCCCGGAAAAACCGATTTCGAAAACGATCCGACATAAATCACCCGCCCTTCGCCATCCAATGACTTTAGCGCTGGAGAGACGGGTTTCAAAAAGGACATCTCGAACTCGTAATCATCTTCGACAATGACAAAATTATCGCGCGCCGCCCGCGCCAGCAGCGCCTCGCGCCGCGCGATGGGCATGGTGGCATTGGTCGGGCATTGATGAGAGGCCGTGGTAAAAACCACATCTACACCCGTAG
>CAXNIF010000219.1:0-4098 GCA_964202345.1 Cypionkella sp. | reverse complement strand
GTGCCGCATGGTCGAACAGGGCCTGACCGAAGGCATGGTTGAATATGTCACGGGGCATGTGCTGCGCTATCATTTGGGCATGGATCAGCATATCCACAATCCCGCCCAACACTGGCGCGCCACACCGCCCCCCCTCGCGCGCGAGCGCCGTGTGGCCATGCTGGGCATGGGGGCCTTAGGATCGGCCTGTGCGCGAAGCTTGCGGGCGCTGAACTTTGTGGTCACGGGCTGGTCGCGCAGTGGCGGCGAGGACGCGGGAACCCCGATCCTGTCGGGCCAAGACGGGCTGCGCCGCGTTTTGGAACAGGCCGATTTTATCGTCACGCTTTTGCCCAAAACGCCGCAAACCGAAAACATCCTGAACGCGCAAACCCTGTCATGGGCGCGGCGCGGGGCCTTTGTCATCAACCCAGGGCGCGGCGCGCTGATTGACGATGCCGCCCTGCTGGCCGCGCTGGACAGCGGCCAAATCGCCCATGCCACCTTGGATGTCTTTCGCACCGAGCCTTTGCCCCAAGATCACCCATTCTGGGGCCATCCCAACATCACCATCACCCCCCATATTGCCGCCGATACCCGCGCAGATGGGGCCGCGCGCTATTTGGTGGAAAACATTCGCAGGGGCCAAGCGGGCCTGCCCTATCTAAATCTGGTGCAGCGCGCGCGGGGCTATTAGCCCCAACCCGCGCGCCCGCGCAATTCACCATTTACGCCCAAGCGCGACGCGCCTCGTCGCAAATGGGCAGTTTCGCCGCTTGGCTTTGCGCATTATGGCGCAAAGCGATCAAAGAGGGCGACATGCAATATCGCACAGGGGCAGGGCTGATTTTGGCGGCGGGGGTGGTTTGGTCAACCCAAGGTCTGGGAATCCGATTGATCGAACAGGCGGAAAGCTGGTCGATTTTGACATGGCGCTCTTTGGGGCTGATTGCGGCCTTGACGCTCTATATCACCATCGCCTCACGCGGGCAGTTTTGGGCGGCGATGACATCGGTGGGCCGCAGCGGCGCTTTGGGTGCGCTGTCTTTGGCTATGGCCTTTGCAGGGGCGATTTACGCCATGCAAACCACCTCCATTGCCAGCGCCGTCGTGCTGTTTTCAGCGTCGCCTTTTTTCGCGGCGCTGATCGGCTGGGCTGTGCTGGGCGAAAAAGTAACCGCTCAAACATGGCTGGCCATTTTGCTGGCGGTGATGGGCATTGCGGTGATGGTCGGCGGGCAAATTGACATGCGCGCGATCTCGGGCAATGCGGCCGCTTTGGTCAGCGCCTTTGGATTTGGTGCCTTTAGCGTATCGCTGCGCAATGCCCATCACGCGCTGCGCAGCGATATTGGACATTTTCCCGTTGTTCTATGGGCAGGGATCATGGCTCTTGTGGCGGGCGCTGCCGCCGCGCAAGTCATGGGGCAAGATTTGACCCCGCCCCCCGCAGATATTGCCATCAGTGTGGGCATGGGCATTTTTACCTTGGCGGGCGGCATGATGCTTTATACGTTCGGAACCCGCGCTGTAACAGCCGCCGCCGCCACGCTGCTTTCGCAACTTGAAGTAATCCTTGGCCCGTTTTGGGTTTGGCTGTTTTTGGGCGAAGCCTTTAGCACCGCGACCGCGCTGGGCGGCGCGATTGTTTTGGCCGCCTTGGCGCTGAATGTGATGACCGCGCGTCGCCCCATCGCCGCGACGCAAAATTAGCACGCGCACAGCGCAGGCCACAAAAGGCGGTTTATAGCATCCCTGCGACCACTTGATCGGGGGGGCGATGACCATCGGCAAAGGTCTTGATGTTGATAATCACCTTTTCGCCCATTTCAATGCGCCCTTCGATGGTGGCAGACCCCATGTGCGGCAGCAAAACAACATTGGCAAGATCGCGCAACTCGGGCGACACCATTGCCCCATGTTCGTAAACATCCAGCCCCGCGCCCGCGATATCACCGGCCTTCAGCGCCCGCGTCAGGGCCGCCTCATCCACCACCTCTCCGCGCGAGGTGTTCACCACCACGGCGCTGGGCTTCATCAATTTGATTCGCCGCGCATTAAGCAGATGAAACGTCGCCGGGGTATGGGGGCAATTGATCGATAAAATATCCATCCGCGCCAGCATTTGATCGAAGCTGTCCCAATAAGTGGCATCAAATTCGGCCTCCACTTCGGGGCGAAGGCGCTTGCGGTTGTGATAATGCACTTGGCAGCCAAAGGCACGGGCGCGCCGCGCCACGGCTTGGCCAATGCGCCCCATGCCCAAAATGCCCAAGCGCCGCCCCCCAAGCCGCCCGCCCAAATTGGCCATGGGCGCCCAGCCCGCCCATTGGCCCATTTGCATCTCGGCCAAGCCTTGCGGGATGCGCCGCGTCACCGCCAGCATCAGCGCCAATGCGATATCGGCGGTATCTTCGCTCACGGCACCTGGGGTGTTAGACACCAATATCCCGCGCTGTCGGGCCGTGGCGATGTCAATATGATCGACACCCGCGCCATAATTGGCAATCAGGCGTAGGCGCGGGCTGGCATTGGCCAACATGGCCGCGTCGATTTGATCGGTGATCGTGGGCACCAAAACATCGCAATGGGCGATGGCCTGAGCAAGCTCTGCACGGCTCATCGCGGTATCGGGATCGCGCAAAGTGACGTCGAACAATTCCTTAAGCCGCGTCTCCACGGGTTCTGGCAACCGGCGGGTGACAACAACCGATAGGCGCGATGATGACATGACAGCTCTCCCTGCACTTCCCTATTGGGCGATTGAATGGCAAACTATACAAAGGCGCAAGAGCGCGCATGATATTTTCAAACGAAATCCAGCGGCAGGCGCATTTGGCGGCAGGGTTAGGGGACGGCATGCAAGGAAGGATGGGCCAAGTCGGCAAGGGCGCGCGCGGCATGGGCCGCGGCGGCGGGATTGTTGTGCTGGTCGCGGCGGCGCTGTTGCTTGCCTTGCCCGTGGCCGAGGCTCAAACCCGCCCGCGCCCGCGCCCTGACCGCGCCGAAACGGGCCCTGCCGTGCCCAGCGTTGCCCCCGCGCCCAACCCAGCCGCACCGACCAGCGCCGAAATTGCCCCCCCTACGGCTGGCCCCGCTTCGGCTGGCACCACGCTGGGGCCCGTGACAAAACAGCCACTTCCGCGCTATGTTAGCCTAAAGGCAACCGAGGGCAACGCCCGGCGCGGGCCCGGTTTAACGCATCGCATCGACTGGGTGTTCACCACCAAGGGCACGCCCTTGCGCGTGGTGGCGGAATATGAGAACTGGCGCAAAGTCGAAGATTTCGAAGGCTTTGGCGGCTGGGTTCATTTCTCGTTGCTGTCTGTGTCTCGCAGCGTCATGGTAATGCAAGATATGGCCCCGTTTCACAAATTACCCGATACCAATTCGCCTGTATCCTTTGTGGCCGAACGCGGCGTTTTGGGTCGATTGCTGGAATGTTATATCGATTGGTGCCGCGTGCATGCCGATGGGCAGCGGGGCTGGGCCCCAAAGACAGTGATTTGGGGCGTCGATCCGCAAGAGGTTCTTGATTGAGATGACAAAAAATCGGGCCGATCAGAAAACCGCTTTGAACCTATCGGCGGGGGCGACTTCGGCGCTTGTTGCGGCAATTTTGGTGGCGCTAAAGCTTTGGGGATTGGGCCAAACTGGGGCGCTGTCGGTGGCGGCTAGTCTGGCCGATAGCGCGATGGATTTGATGGTATCGCTGGGGGCCTTGGCGGCGCTGATCTATGCCGCCCGCCCTGCCGATGAGGATCACGCCTTTGGCCATTCTTCGGCCGAAGATTTGGCCGCCCTTGGGCAGGCGATGTTTGTCTTAATCTCGGCGGGGGTGATTGCAGCGGCGGCGGTGTTGCGCCTGACTGACACGGCCCCTTCGCCCTTGCAGGCGCAAGGGGCGGGTTTGATTGTGATGGTGGGCTCTGTCATGCTGACGGCAGGTCTTGTCCTTTGGCAAGGCCATGTGGCCCGCAAAACAGGCAGCCGCGTGGTGGCGGCGGATCGATTGCATTATCTGGGCGATTTACTGCCAAATCTGGGGGCGATTGCGGCGCTGATCGCGTCCAAATACTGGGGCATGGGTTCCATCGATGCTGTGGTCGCCTTGGCGGC
>CAXNIF010000218.1:0-4107 GCA_964202345.1 Cypionkella sp. | reverse complement strand
AGTGGCAGCAAAAATTCAAACAATTTCTTGCCAAAGCCCGGCATCCGCGACGCGGTTTTCTCGGTCATTCGCGCGGCTTCCAATAAAGGATCGCGCGCGCGCAAACTGGGCGGCATCTGCTCGTATAAAAGCCCTTCGCGAATGCCATAGGCCGAAACGTCAATCTCGCTGGGTTGCGCGGCCAAAATTAAGGCGCGCAAGACCTCGCAAGCAACGGGGACGATATCCATCCGCTCTGCCGATGTGCCCGTTTTGCTGCGCAATTCGGATAAATCTGATCTTGCAATCCAATCCAATGTTTCCAGCAAATCGGCGGGCAGCATGCGATATTCATGCAAAACCGTCAGCGGATAATTGCGCCGCTCCATATCCAGCCGCGCAATCACCCGCCAAGAGCCGCCAACCAGATAGATTCTCTCGCCCTTGATTTGCAAGGTATTGATCGCGCCATTGATTTCTTGTGCGATATGAGGCGCGCGCGCCTTTGGCGTTGACGCCGCTTGCATCAGGCGAAATGGGCCAAGTGGCGTTGTCAGCCGCGCGCCAACTTGGCCGGCACCGATACGCGCCAATTCCATCGAATTGCCGCCAATATCGCAGACAATCCCCGCCGCCTCTGGCCAACCCAAAAGCACGCCCTGCGCCGAAAGCCGCGCCTCGTCCTCCCCATCAACAATCATAATTTTTAGGCCGGTTTCGCGCAAGACTTCGGCGTGAAACTCTGCGCCATCAGCAGCCTCGCGCACGGCCGCCGTGCCAACAACGCTTAGGGTTTCAATGCCCATTCCCTTGGCCAAAATCGCAAAACGCCGCAGCGCCGCCATGGCCCTCTCGCGCCCTTTGGGGTTGAGCATGCCCGTTTCGACCAGCCCTTTGCCAAGGCCACACATCACTTTTTCGTTAAAGAAATAGGCTGGGCTACGCGCCGCGCCGTCAAAGACGACCATACGCACCGAGTTCGACCCAACATCAACCACGCCCACGCGGCGCAAGGCACGTTCGTCTTGGTCTGCAAACAACTTTCTGCCAAAAGGGCGTTTCTCTGATCTGCCGAACAAAACTTTATGCCAAAACTTGCGCATTGATCCCGCCTGCCGTGCCACGGCCCGAAAGCGATGGCGTTTCCATGAAAAAGCGGTGACAATTAAAGGCATTACCATCTTCGGGAGACAGATCGCGCTTATAGACGCCGCTGCTGGATAATAGCCAACTTTGCGCCTCATCCGCAAGGTTCGCCGCCATGATTTGCCGCGTGATCTGGTCTTTCACAGTGGCATTGTTGATTTCAACCAGCGTCTCGACGCGCCGCGTCAAATTTCGCCCCATCCAATCGGCCGATGAGATAAAGACCCGCGCCTTTGGCGATGGCAGGCCGCCGCCATTGCCAAAACACACAATGCGCGCATGTTCCAAATAGCGCCCAACCACCGATTTGACGCGGATATTTTCAGACAATCCCTTGATCCCCGGGCGCAATCCGCAAATGCCGCGCACCACAAGGCTGATTTTCACCCCCGCATTGCTGGCCGCATAGAGGGCATCGATCACATCAGGTTCAATCAGCGAATTGACCTTGACCCATATCTGCCCCGGCCGACCGGCGCGTGCATGGTCTGCCTCGGCAGCAATCAAGGCCAATAGGCGCGGCTTTAGCGAGATCGGCGAGATGGCCAGATTTTCCAGCCCTTGCGGTTGAACATAGCCCGACAAGTAATTGAACACCCGCGTCGCATCGCGCCCCAAGGCAGCATCACAGGTGAAAAACGACAAATCCGTGTAAACCTTGGCCGTGATGGGGTGATAATTGCCTGTTCCGTAATGGGTATAGGTCACAAGCTGATCGCCTTCGCGGCGAACGACGGTGCTGATTTTGGCATGGGTTTTGTAATGGATAAACCCGTAAACCACATGCGCACCCGCGCGCTCTAGTCGGCGCGACTGGCGGATATTGGCAGCCTCGTCAAAACGGGCCTTCAATTCGACCAAGGCTGTCACCGATTTGCCCGCCTCTGCTGCTTCGCATAGGGCAGCGACGATGGGGCTATCCCAAGAGGTGCGATACAATGTTTGTTTGATTGCCAAAACATTCGGATCGCGTGCCGCCTGTTCCAAAAATCGGATCACCATATCAAAGGATTCATAAGGGTGATGCAGCAGCATATCTTTATGTTTGATCGCGGCAAACATATCGCCATCATGATCTTCGATCCGTTCAGGCAATCGCGGCGAAAAGGGGGGCCATAGCAAATCGGGGCGTGCAGAAATCACCAACTCTTTTAAATCCGCCACCCCCAACAGGCCGCGCACATCGACGACTTCATCGGCAGAGACGGCCAATTCTTCCATGATCATATTGCGCAGCTCTGGCGGCGCGCCCGTGGATATTTTAAGGCGAATAACCTCGCCCCGCCGCCGCCGTTTCAGCGCCGATTCAAACTCGCGCACCAGGTCTTCGGCCTCATCCTCGACCTCTAGATCGCTGTCGCGCAGCACGCGAAACAAACAATGCCCGCGATCTGTATAGCCGGGAAACAGCATATCCAGATGCAAGAGCAACAATTCCTCTAGCGGTAAATACCGCCATTGCCCATCGGCCGCGGGTAGGGCGACAAAGCGCGAAATCTGCTGGGGAATCGGCAAAAGCGCCTTGAGCGTGCGTTGATCGCTGATCCGCTCTAATTCCAGCGCCAGCGAAAATCCCGTATTGGGAATGAAAGGAAAAGGATGGGCAGGGTCAATCGCCAGCGGCGAGAGCACGGGAAAAACATTGGCCAAAAAATGCTCTTCCAAAAAGCGAAAATCGCGGGCTGTAAGTTTACTGCGCGTGCAGATGGTGATGCCTTGTGCATCCATCAATTTGCGCAACTTATTGAACACCGCTTGCTGGGTGTGCATCAAGCGGCGCGCATTGGCGTGGATCAAAACCAACTGCTCCGAGGGGCTGCGCCCATCTTCGGACAGCGTGGCATTGTTTGCCCGCACCTGCGCGCGCAAACCCGCCACGCGCACGGTAAAAAACTCGTCCAGATTGGTCGCCGAAATAGACAAAAACCGCAACCGTTCAAGCAGCGGCACAGCGGGGTTAGAGGCTTCTTCCAGAACACGCCAGTTAAAGGCCAGCCAGCTCATCTCTCGGTTAAAGAAACGTCGCGGCCCGCTGCGCTCTGCCAAGCTTAGCTCAACAGGGGTTGGATAATCAGCATGAAGAAAATCGGCTTGGGTCATGGGCTTGGCACTGCCTTTGGCGGAAATGAACTGCTCTGTAACCTGTCAGGCCTCAAGGTCTTTGTCCAGCAAATCAGCGGCCAAACTGCGCGTTACGGCGCGGCCCTGCGCCAAAGCTGCGCGGTCAAGGGCCGCCACAATATCGCGCGCCGCATCCATGCTGCGCTCGATTCTTAGGGCCAAATAGGCAATCAAATTGGGCGGCACGCTGATTTGACGATCGGCAAATAACTTGACCAATACGGCGCCAATCAGCGCCGTATCGGGGGCGGTTAATTGGGCGATGGGCATGGCCTGCATGCGGCTTTTCAGATCGGGCAGGATCAGCCCCCAATCGCGCGCGGGGCTGCGCGCGGTGATCAGCAAATGCCCAGCATTGGACAGAAGATTATGCAGATGAAACAGCGCCGCTTCGGCTTGGGGGGGCAGGGCATGGGCATCTTCGACAGCCACCCGCACCCCTGCCGCCAGAGCGGGCAAATCGGCCTGCACCAAATCGGGCGCCGCAATGATTTGCGCCCCCGATTGCGCCGCCCATATATGCGTCAGATGCGATTTGCCCGCGCCTTGCGGGCCAATGATCATCAACCGCCCGCCCGGCCAATCTGGCCAAGCATCCACCATCGCTAAGGCCGCCGCGTTCGAGGCAGAGGGAAAGAAATCATCCCGCGCATATCCCTCTCTTTTGCCCAGATCAAAGGCAAGCTGCCCTGTCATTGCGGATCATCGCGCCTTTGGCCAGCCGAATCTTGCGCGCCCGAAAGGCCCTGATACAGCAAACTGGCCTGATATTGTTCGAGACCAAAACGCATCAAAACGCCAATCGCCGCTGATAGTGGCACGGCCACAAGCATCCCCGCAAAACCAAAAATCGAGCCAAAA
>CAXNIF010000217.1:0-4111 GCA_964202345.1 Cypionkella sp. | reverse complement strand
CAAAAGCCGGTCAAATAGGCCAGCCCCGCGTTCAAATAACCAACGCCGCGCGACGTGCCCCCCTGAACGATGTGAAGATCACCATCGCCCCATCGCCGTTTGGCAGGCAGCGTCCGTGGGCCGCGCCGCTCAATCACCACGTCACCGCCGCGCGCACGAATCATATCTTCGATCACGGGGAAAAGCGATAAATGCAGGGCTTGACGATAGCGATCATGAAATGATGCTTCGATATGGAAAATGACGCGCGCTTGGGCGCGGCTCTTTCGAAAAATCCAATACATGTCATCGCCATAAAAAGTTCAAAGCCGTTATCATAATCGCGCGGCATTGGCTAGGGTCAGGACCCGTTAGCCATGCCCCTAGCGCGGCAAAGCGGCGGGCGCATTTGACCGCTTGACTTCAAAAATGGCCTCATCAATCTAAGGGCGAATGATTTGGGGGAATATATGCACGCGCTGATGACTTGCGTCAAAAACGAAGGCCCCTTTTTGTTGGAATTTGTGGCCCATCATTTAGTGCTGGGCTTTGACCGCATTATGATGGCCAGCAATGATTGCACAGATGGCACGGATGATTTGCTCGCCGCGCTGCATCAAGAGGGGTATGTGCAACACTTAGATCAACAACTTGGCCCAAAAGAAATCCCGCAGCACGCAGGCTATGCCAAGCTGCGTGCGCAGTTTGGGCTGGACGGGGTAACATGGTTGGCCGTGCTGGATGTGGACGAGTTTTTGCACGTCTCCTTGCCAAGCGGTAAGGTGCAAGACTTGACACTACGCGCCCCGAATGATGTCGATATCATCGCGTTGAACGCATTGACCTATGGCACAGATTTGGGGGGGACTTGGCAGCCGGGACGGGTTTGCGCGCAATTTACCTATCGATTTGGCAAAAGACAGGGCCGAAACGGCGCGTTAAAGTCGCTCACCCGCGATCCGCAACGCTTTCGAGGTAACCACAATCATCATATGATTGGCTTTACGCAAGCCGGGCCACTGCGGGCCATGCGCGGTGATGGATCGGTTTTTGACATTGACCTTGAAACGCCAATTTGGCGGCAATTACGGGTGAAAAGACCAACAGTAACATGCCATGACTGGGCACATTACAATCATTACGCCGTCAAGACCTATGACAGTTTTGCGCTGCGCCGCGCGCGGGGCAGGGGGGCAAGAGCGGCGGGGGAAAGTGAAAATCTGCGTCATAATGATGACTATTTCGCCACCCATATAGGGGCCAGTGTTTTTGACGATTCCATTTCGGTCTATGCCCCCGCCGTTGAGGCCAAAATGGCACAAATCTTGGCTCATCCTGCCATTGCACAGGCCCAAGCCAAAAGCGAAGCGCTGTATGGTGCGATGGTCGCCCAATTGCGCGAAAATTTAGATTTTGGCTAGCCGCGCGGAAACCAAGGCTTCGGCGCGCGCCAAAGCTGCGGCGATCGTCATGTCGGATGTATCCAGCAATACCGCATCTTCTGCTGCGCAAAGGGGGGCATCGGCGCGGCCCATGTCGCGCCCGTCGCGCGCGATGACTTCGGCCAAAACCTGCGCCTCATCCCCGCCCAGTTCCAGCCAACGCCGATGGGCGCGCACGGGCGCGCTGGCGGTGACAAAAAGTTTGACCTCGGCGCGGGGGCAAATCACCGTGCCGATGTCGCGCCCATCCAAAACCGCGCCGCCATCGCGGCGGGCGAAATCGCGTTGAAACGCCAGCAGGGCGGCGCGCACGGCGGGAATAGCCGCCACCACGCTGGCCGCTTCGCCCGCTGCCATCGTGCGCAGATCTTCGCGGGCAAGATCCCCCTCGTTTAGCGTTTGCGCCGCCAAAGCAGGATCGCCGCCCTTCATTCCCACAGCACGATAAAGTAGCCCCGTATCCAAATGCGCAAAGCCAAAACGCTGGGCCAATGCCCGACCGATGGTGCCCTTACCTGCGGCGGCAGGCCCGTCTATCGCCACCGTGAATTGCATTTAGCTATCCAATTTGCGCGGCGGTTCGGGCGGGTAGGAATAGGCGTTCGACCATATCATCCCACCCTCCTCGGCCACTTCGCTGACAGGGTCTTCTTCGTCAAATTCGAAATCATAGGCGTCAAAAGGAAAGGCGTTTTCCGCCACCAATCCTTCCAGCGCCTGCACGATCAAATCATGCGCGCCGCAGTCCGACAGCAGCATGGCCAAGGCTTGCGCGGCACTTGGGGCGGCAATCACCGCAAGCTGATAATGCCCTGCGTAATTCCCCTCGTCTTCATCGGCCCATTCAGGATCGAACAAATCGGCGCAAACGGCAAAGACGCCGTTTGGCACCCCATCGGTTTCATCGGGCGAAAAGTGATGGGGTTGGCTGACGCAAATCTCGCCCCCTGCACTGGCCGTTTGCACCATCGTGTCGATATCGACGTCAAAGGGCAGCATATCATCATCAAAATTATCTGCAGCCCCCGCGTGCAAAAGCCGCATCAAGGACAGCCCATGGCTCGCAATAGAGGCGTTCAGCGTGTCCAGCGCCTCGGCGAGATCGCTGCAATCCAGCACAAATAGCCGCGTCTCACCGCCATAGACATCGCCATCATCGGCTTGGCGAGGCCCATCGGGATCAAAAAGTTCGACAGCAGCGAAATAGCAGGGCATGGAGTGCCTTTCGGTTAAACGTCATCGCGCAAGGTTGCGCCAAGGGCAGACATCAGCGGGGTAAAAACGGGAAAAGATGTCGCAATCGGGCTGGCATCATCGACCGAGATGGGCTGGCGCGCCGCCATGCCGCAAATCAAAAACGACATGGCAATGCGGTGATCCAAATGCACCAAAGTGCGCGCGCCGCCCGGCACGCCGCCCGCGCCCATGCCGTGGACAATCAACGTGTCTTCATCTTCTTCGATACGCACTCCGCAGGCCTCTAGCCCGCGCGCCATGGCATCAATGCGATCCGATTCCTTGACGCGCAATTCCTTGACCCCGCGCATCACGGTTTTGCCGCTGCTAAAGGCCGCAACAATCGACAAAATCGGGTATTCATCAATCATCGAGGGCGCGCGTTCGGGGGGCACTTCGATTCCCTTCATATTGGGCGAAAAGCGCACGCGCAAATCGGCGACAGGCTCTCCACCTTCTTCGCGGGGATTTTGAAACTCGATATCTGCGCCCATCTCGACAAGGGTGATATACAGCCCATTGCGTGTGAGGTTTTGGCTGACCCCCGGCACAGTGATGTCGGAACCATCAACGATCAAACCCGCGCAAGTGGGAAAGGCTGCGCTGGACGGATCGCGCGGCACGGCAATGGTTTGCGGACGCAGTTCTGGCTGGCCTGCAAGTGTGATAACATGGCCCTCGGGTGATGGATGCACCATAAGCTTGGCACCAAATCCCAGCAGCATCCGTTCAGAATGATCGCGCGTGGCTTCGCGTTCAATCACCACCGTTTCGCCGCGCGCAGCAAGCCCTGCCAGCAGCACGGCGGATTTCACCTGCGCGCTGGCCACGGGCGACGCATAGCGCACCCCAATCGCATTGGTTGCGCCAACGATTGTCATGGGCAAACGCCCGCCCGTGCGCCCATAGGCCTGTGCGCCAAACAGCGAAAGCGGGTCTGTCACCCGCCCCATCGGGCGCTTGCGCAAGCTGGCGTCGCCCGTAAATGTCGCCGTGATGGGCGTGGTGGCCATAGCGCCCATGATCAGCCGCACCCCCGTGCCTGAATTGCCGCAATCAATCACCGCTTCGGGTTCACGAAAACCGCCTACACCCACGCCGCGCACCGACCATGCGCCCGCGCCATGCGGCACAACTTCGGCCCCAAAGGCGCGCATGGCACTGGCCGTGTCCAACACATCCTGACCCTCTAGCAAGCCTGTGATTTTGGTTTCCCCCACGGCCATGGCACCAAAAATCAGCGCACGGTGCGAAATGGATTTATCGCCCGGCACCAATGCCTCGCCCCGCAAAGGGCCAGATTTATGGGCGATCATCGGTTGCGGCTGGCCGTGAGACGACATGAAAAACCTCGTTTGCTTTGCGCCCTGATACCCCAAGGCGCGGGCAGGGTCTAGCGCGCCATCCCCTAATCTTGGGCCTGCTTTCATTTTGGCCCAAATACCTAATTGCGC
>CAXNIF010000216.1:0-4134 GCA_964202345.1 Cypionkella sp. | reverse complement strand
GGTGTAATCCGCCGCATCTCCCGCCACCGATTTCTTGATGGCGCGGTCGATCACGTCTTTGGGCATGGACACAGATTTTGCGGCCTTGACGGCCAAACGCAAGCGCGGGTTCTTGTCAGGATCAGGGTCGCCCATTTTTGCGGCAACGGTGATTTCCTTTGCCAGTTTGGAAAACATCTTTGAACGCAGCTTATCCTGCTTGCCCTTGCGGTGCTGGATATTCGCCCATTTGGAATGGCCTGCCATGACCTAAAACCCCTGTCTATGGTGATGGGTTTCCCTACACCAGCGCCTAGGGGGGCCGCAACCCCCGCGCTATAGACTATAGAGTAACGGAACCAAGGCCGTGACCACAATCGCCGAGATCACATTCATCGGCACCCCAAAGCGGATAAAATCGGTAAACCGATATCCGCCAGGCCCATAAACCAACGTGTTGGTTTGATAGCCAATCGGCGTGGCAAAGCTGGCCGACGCCCCAACCATCACCACCAAAACCAGCGGGCGCGGATCAACCCCGATCGATTGCGCAAGGCTAATGACAATGGGGGCCACAATCACAGCAACGGCGTTATTGGACACAATTTCGGTCAGGGTCGATGTCAAAGCATAGACCAAGAACACCAACACAAAAGGCGAGGCTTGCGCCAAATACGGGGAGAGATGCGCCACCACCATCTCAACAGCGCCCGAATGCTCTAGCCCCGCGCCCACGCCCAACATCCCAAAAATCAACGCCATCAAACGGCCATCAACCGCGCCCATGGCCTCATCAGCGTCGATGGCGCGGGTCAGCAAAACCACACCCACGCCCAGGAAAGCCAAAAATTGGATCGGAGCCACGTTCAGCGCGGCCAAAATGACCACGCCCGCCAAAACCCCCAAAACGATTGGGGCATGGGCGCGCCGATAGGCCCGTACGGTGGGGTGGGTCACATCGGCCAGCTCCATATCGGTGGCAAGGCGCTGGATATCCTCCAGCGCGCCCTCCAGCAGCAAGGTATCGCCCACGTCGATCACCACATCATCCAATTGCCGCCCAATATTTCGGTCGCGCCGATGCACGGCCAGCGGATAAACCCCGTAGCGGCGGCGCAGCCGCATTTGCCCAAGCGACCGCCCCACCATCTTGCAGCCCGGGGTAATCAGCACTTCGACGGTATTGGTTTGAACCGTGGCCAGCGCATCAACTTGGCGCAGGTCTTTATGCTCTTTTAAGCCCAGCAATTCAGCCATCGGCGTGCGCAAAACAACGCGGTCGCCCCCCATCAGCACCACCGCCGCCATATCACGGCGCAAACTTGCATCACCGCGCAGCACATCAATCACCCGCGCCCCACCCCGTTTGAACAGATCGATGTCATTTGGGTTTTTGCCAATAAAAGCAGAGCCATCTGGGATCGCCACTTCGGTGAAAAACTTCATCCCCTTGCGATCTGTCAAAAGCGCGGACATCGAATGTCGATCGGGCAAAAGCCGCCGCGCAAATAGCGCAATGTAAATCAACCCCGCGATGGCCACCCCAATACCCAATGGTGCCACTTCAAAAATACCAAAAGGGGCCAAACCCATCGATTGCGCCACCCCGTCCACCAACAAGTTTGTCGACGTGCCAATTAACGTGACCGTGCCGCCTAAAATTGTCATATAAGACAAAGGGATCAGCATTTTGCTGGGCGCTATGTTAAGTTGTTTTGCCAAGGCGATAAAGATGGGCATCATGACAACGACCAAGGGCGTATTGTTGACAAAAGCCGAGGCCGTCGTCACCCCAAGGCCAAGAATCGCCAAAACAAGAACGGGATGTCCAACAGCATGGCGCGCCACCATTTGGCTAATGGTATCAAGCGCCCCTGTGCGCACCAATGCCCCCACGATGATGAACATCGCCGCAATTGTCCAAGGCGCGGCATTGGACAATACGCCCGCAACATCATCCATCGGCAAAATACCAAGGATCAACATCACAAGAGCCCCGCCAAGGGCGACAACTTCGACAGGGTAGGTGTCGCGCACAAACATCACAAGCATGGCCGCCAAGATCGTCAACGCCAAAACGGCCTGCCCCGCCTGTCCCAATCCAAGTTCAATCATGGGTATGCCCCCTTTTCATTGCCCAGCCGGCTCATTCACATAAACCCGCCTCTCCGCGCCAAAATGGCCGCAAACTTCAATTTAAGGCCCCGACTGGAGCAAACGTCCGCCATGGCGGATCATCGAAATTTTAGTGGCAAGCCCTGTTTTATCGTCGGTTTCCACATAAACCCCAGACAATGTGGCAGGCCCGCCGGCAGGTTCAAATCGTGCGCTGGCCATGCCCGTGATAAAGCGGCGCAAAGGTTCCAATTTTTCCATGCCAATGACGCTGTCATAATCGCCGCACATGCCCGCATCGGTTAAATAGGCCGTGCCCTTTGGTAAAATCATCGCATCCCCAGTGGGCACATGGGTATGGGTGCCAACCACCAGGCTGGCTTGGCCATCGCACCAATGGCCAATCGCCATTTTTTCAGAGGTCGCTTCGGCGTGAATTTCCACAATTGCCGCCTGCACCGCCGCGCCCAAACGATGGGTCTTAAGCACTGATTCTATTGCAGAAAATGGATCATCAAAGGGGCGCTTCATAAAGACTTGGCCCAGGATTTGGGCGACCAGAATGCGGCGGCCTTGGGTGGCTTCGAATATCTTGACCCCGCGCCCTGGGGCCACTTTGGAAAAGTTCATCGGCCGTAAAATGCGCGGATCGCTTTCGATATGGGACAGCATATCTTTTTGGTCAAAGGCATGATCGCCCAAAGTCACGCAATCGGCCCCTGCCGCAAAGAGCGCTGAGGCATGCTCGCCCGTCAGCCCTGCCCCATTAGAAGCGTTTTCGCCGTTAACCACCACAAAATCTAGGCCCCAATCGGCGCGCAAACGGGGCAGCATCTCGGCCACCCCCGCGCGGCCAGACCGCCCCATCACATCGCCCAAAAACAATATCCGCATGGCGCATAGCTAGGCGAAGGCGGCGGGGCGAGCAAGGGAAAAACAGGCAGGAGAGGGCGGCACAAATCCCGCCCTTTGCCCAGCACCTCCCCATTTTGCCCGTATGGCATCCGTCCCGCATCCGTCCCGCCCGCGTATGGCATCCGTCCCGACACGGGCGGGCAATGGCCCGCGCCGCCCCCTAGGCCGTCAGGCCCTTAGGTTCGGGCAGGCCATGGGCGCGCGCGGTGGCGGTTAGGGTATTGGCCAAGAGGCAGGCGATGGTCATAGGCCCGACCCCGCCCGGCACCGGGGTGATTGCCCCTGCCACGGCGGCGGCGCTGGCGTAATCGACATCGCCCACCAGAATATTCTTGCCCCCCCGCTGAATGCGGTTGATGCCAACATCAATCACCGTGGCCCCGGCCCGCACATGGGCGGCTGTAATCATTTCAGCGCGGCCCACGGCAGCGACCAAAATATCGGCACGCTGGCAGAGCTCTTGCAAATCCTTGGTGCGCGAATGGGCAATCGTCACCGTGCAGCTGTCATTTAGCAAAAGCTGCGCCATGGGTTTGCCGACGATATTGCTGCGCCCTACGACAACGGCATTGAGCCCTGCAAGACTGCCGTGATGATCGCGCAGCATCATAAGGCAGCCCAAGGGCGTGCAAGGCACCATCGCCTTTTGCCCCGTTCCGAGCAGCCCCACATTCGAGATGTGGAACCCGTCAACATCCTTGGCAGGGTTGATGGCATTGATGATCAAATCGCTGTTCAAATGCCCAGGCAGCGGCAGTTGCACCAAAATCCCATGCACGGCAGGATCATTGTTCAGCCGCGCCACCAGCGCCAGCAAATCCGCCTCAGAGGTATGGGCAGGCAGACGATGCTCAAAGCTGTTCATGCCCACTTCGATGGTAGAGGCATGTTTGTTCTTCACATAAACTTGGCTGGCCGGGTCTTCGCCCACCAAGACAACCGCCAATCCGGGCGTGAGGCCATGGCTTTCTTGAAGTGCCGCCACGTGAATGGCCACTTGCGCGCGCACGCGGGCAGCAAATGCTTTGCCGTCGATTACTTTAGCGGTCATCTTCAAAACCCTTTTGCAAAATTTGTTCCTCGCGCAGAATGGCCGCTTCGATCAACGCGTGCCACATGGCCGAA
>CAXNIF010000215.1:0-4136 GCA_964202345.1 Cypionkella sp. | reverse complement strand
CTTCGCGGCGGATCGCGTCCCAATCCTCGCCCAAAACCTCTGTCGCGGGGATCACGGGAACCCCTGCCGCCATCGCCACGCGCCGCGCCGATGCTTTGTCGCCCAGCGCGCGCATGGTCCCAGCCTTTGGGCCAATAAAGGTGATGCCCGCTGCATCGCAAGCATCCACAAAATCGGGGTTTTCCGACAAAAGCCCATAGCCCGGATGGATGGCATCGGCCCCGCAATCACGCGCCACGCGGATGATTTCGTCAATCGCAAGATAGGCGCCCACAGGAGAGAGGCCTTGGCCAATCAAATAGGCCTCATCCGCCTTGAAACGATGCAAGGACAGCTTGTCTTCCTCGGCATAGACGGCCACGGTTTTTTTGCCCATTTCATTGGCGGCCCGCATGATGCGAATGGCAATTTCGCCGCGATTGGCGATTAGGATTTTCTTAAATTCGGCGGGCATGGGCGGCTCCTCGGTGTTAGCGCTCACAATGCAGCATATGCCGCAATGCAGCGCAAGGGCTCTGACTTGGAATTTGCGCGAAATTGGCGGCGCATGTGCCAAAGTTTACACCAATTGGCGGCGGCGGCAAATCGGGGTGGGAACATTTTGCGAACACCGCTTTTCAAATGGTTTAAATCCCGCTAACTTGGCCCCATGAGCGAGAATGAATTCCCCCCCGCGCCGCGCGCGCCTTTGCCCCTATCGCAGCAGGCGATGGCCCTGCGTGCGGGGGAACTGCCTGCGGGATATCCGGGGCAAAATCAGGGCGCGCCGTATTTGGACGGGCTAAACGCGGCCCAAAGCGCGGCTGTTCACATGCTGGACGGCCCTGTGCTGATGCTGGCGGGGGCAGGCACGGGCAAAACCCGCGCGCTGACGGCGCGTATTGTGCATATTTTGCGCCAGCGCCGCGCTTTTGCCAGCCAAATCCTTGCCGTGACCTTTACCAATAAAGCCGCGCGCGAGATGAAAACGCGCATTGCCGCCATGCAGGGCGAAGGCGGCGAGGGGCTGGCTTGGATGGGGACGTTTCACGCGCTCTCGACCAAAATTCTGCGCCGCCATGCCGAATTGGTTGGCCTCAAATCCACCTTCACCATTTTGGACAGCGACGATCAGTTGCGGCTGATGAAGGAATTGATCCGCCTGGCCAATATCGACGAAAAACGCTGGCCGCCGCGCCTGTTGGCGGGCATCATCGACGGGTGGAAAAACCGCGCTTGGACGCCCGCGCAAGTGCCCAGCCATGAGGCCAGCGCCTTTAACAATCGCGGCACTGAATTATATGAAGCCTATCAGCGCCGCTTGCTGGAACTGAACTGCTGCGATTTTGGCGATTTGCTGCTGCATTGCGTGGAATTGTTCAAAACCCACGCAGAGCTGCGCGGCCAGTATCAGCGGCAATTCAAGTATATTTTGGTGGACGAATACCAAGATACCAATGTGGCGCAATACCTGTGGCTGCGCCTGTTGGTGGGCCCCGAGAAAAACATTTGCTGCGTGGGCGATGATGACCAATCCATCTATGGCTGGCGCGGGGCCGAAGTGGATAATATCTTGCGGTTCGAGGCGGATTTCCCCGGCGCGCATGTGGTCAGGTTGGAGCAAAATTACCGCTCTGGCCAGCATATTCTGGGCGCTGCCAATGCGGTGATTGCCCAAAACAAGGGCCGGCTTGGCAAAACGCTATTTACCGAAAAGCAGGGCGAAAAGCTGCGGCTTACGGGCTATTGGGATGGCGAGGAAGAGGCCCGCGCCATTGGCGAGACCATCGAAGCGGCCCAGCGCGGGCGCGATGTGCCCCGCGCCTATGGTTTGGATGATATGGCGATTTTGGTGCGGGCATCCCATCAAATGCGCGCCTTTGAAGACCGGTTTTTGACGATCGGTCTGCCCTACCGCGTGATTGGCGGCCCGCGCTTTTACGAGCGTGCCGAAATCCGCGATGCGATGGCCTATTTCCGACTGGTGATTTCGCCCAGCGATGATTTGGCCTTTGAGCGGATTGTCAATTTGCCCAAGCGCGGCCTTGGCGATGTGGCTTTGCAAAAAATTCAAACCACCGCGCGGGGTTTGGGCCTGCCGCTGCTGGAGGGGGCGCGCGCCTTGCTGGCCAAGGGCGGCTTGGGCGGTAAGGGGGCGGTGCAGCTGCGCCTCTTTATCGAGCAAATGGACCGCTGGCATGCCGCAGTCTTAGACGCGGGCGCGGCGGAGGTGGTCGAAGGGCTGATCGCGCCCAGCTCGGCGCCGCGCGCCACAAGTCATGTGCAGCTTGCGCAAGTGATCTTGGACGAGTCGGGCTATACCGCCTTGTGGCAAAACGAAAAAACCCCCGAGGCAGAGGGGCGTTTGGAAAACCTAAAGGAATTGATCAAGGCGCTGGATGGCTTTGACAGCCTGCAAGGCTTTTTGGAACATGTCAGCCTGATTATGGAAAATGACAGCCAAGACGCGAGCGAGAAAGTCACCATTATGACGCTGCATGCGGCCAAAGGGCTGGAGTATCCGATTGTGTTTTTGCCCGGCTGGGAAGAAGGGTTGTTCCCCAGCCAGCGCAGCATGGACGAATCTGGCCCAAAGGGGCTAGAGGAAGAACGCCGCCTGGCCTATGTGGGCATCACGCGGGCCGAAGAGCTGTGCTGCATTTCATTTGCGTCGAACCGCCGCGTTTATGGCCAATGGCAAAGCCAGTTGCCCAGCCGATTTATCGATGAATTGCCAGCCGATCATGTGGATGTGCGCACGGCCCCTGCGCTGTATGGTGGCGGATTTGGGGCGGCTGCCCCATCATTTGGCGCGCCAGGTTTGGGCGATTTTGACCCTTCCCCCGCGTTTGACGCCCGCGTGGCCAGCGCCGATAGCTATGACAGCCCCGGATGGCGGCGCATGCAAGGGCGCAGTGCCGAACGCGGTTTTTCCGCGCCGCGCGCCGCGCGCCCCATCACGATTGAAGGCGAAGCCATGTCTGCCTATGGCAGAGGCGACCGCGTGTTTCATCAGAAATTTGGCTATGGCGAGGTGGTCGCCACCGAAGGCAATAAGCTGGTCATTGAATTTGACCATGCGGGCGAAAAGCATATCGTCGCCACATGGGTGGTGCCGGCCCATCAGGCAGAAGGTGATGTGCCGTTTTAGCGGCGCAACCGGATGAGAAACCACTGGCCTTAAAAGACACTGGCCTTAAAAGACACTGGCCCTAAAGGCAGCTCGTCCAAAAAGAAAACGGCACCCCGTGGGAGGACGGGATGCCGAATTTGCGCGCGCTTTGGGAGGAAAGCGTCTGGCGCAGAGTGGTCATCTGGGGAGGAGGATCAGATGACCGTCCCACAGCGCCAAGGGAGGGAGAGGCGCGGTGGAAACCTTATATCTTGGCGGCGGCGCGGTTCGAGGGAGCGCGCGCCGCTGCGCCGTTGATCGCCCCAAAGCATCGGGGCGATGATGGAATTACTTGGTGCCGTAAGCGGCCTCATAGGCGATGTCGCCCAAGGAGGCGCGGTGAATGCCCAGATCGGCCAAATCGCGATCGGACAGGCTGTTCAATTCGTGCAACGTGCTCAGATATACCTGACGCTGACGCAGCGCGGCTGTGATCCCCGAAGTCATCGCCAAAACGCGCGATAGGAATGAAATTTGCGTAAAACGCGTTGTGTTAACAAATGCCATAATAGCCTCACTCTTGCTGGCGCGTATTGTTTTGGCATTGTGCTTTGGCCGGATGCCAAGGCTGCCTTGCGCCTATGACTTCAATATGCCCGTTATGCTGCAACTGCACAATCCCTTGCCAGCGCAATGCCGCCATGCGCTATCTGCATGGCTAACTATCACAAAAACGTCATAATTTACAATGTGTTCGCTAAAAATTTGGGCAAATTGAAAAGTCTTGTCGGATCGGGCAAAAATGCTGCGCGCGCAAAATCGCTGTGGCGCATGTGCTTGCCCCCTTGTTCTTTTGGCAAAACCGCTCAATTTGTAGGGCAGATAAAAGGAACAGCTTATGGAAATCACGCGCGAGGCCGTCTTGGCCATATTGAGCAAAGTGCAAACGCCGGCAGGGGGGGATTTGGTCGCGCGGGATTTGATCCGCGCTTTGGATATCACCGACGGGGCCGTGCGCTTTGTGATCGAGGCGGCCAGCCCCGAT
>CAXNIF010000214.1:0-4136 GCA_964202345.1 Cypionkella sp. | reverse complement strand
AGCGCGCGCAACTGCCCATTATTGCGGCGGCGCTGGGGGCCACGCTGGCGGCAAGCTGGGCGATTTCCCCAACGGCGGGCATTTTGGCGGGAATGATCATCGGCGCGTTTGTGGGTGCGGCTTTGCGGGGGAAAGATGCGGATTGAGATTTTGACCATCATCGCGGCCGTGGGCGCATGTGTTTGGGCGCTGCGGGTTTTACCCTTGCGCCTTGATCTTGCGCAGATGCCCAAGCGGGGCGCGGCGGCGCGGTTTATTGCAGCCACGGGGGTTGCAGCCATTGCCACGCTATTTGCCAGCGCGATGTTGCCCGAAGTGGCGGCAGGCCGTATCGCCCCCGCGCTGATGGGCAGTTTGGCAGTGATCGCGGTCTATCTGCCCAGCCAATCGGTGGTGATGGCCACAATGGCGGGGGCTGCGGCCTATGGGGCGGCTTTTTCATTCTGGGGTTGAACTGTGCGCGGCCAAGCGGGATAATGGCGCAGGCAACAAAGGGGGCGAGGATGACAAAACCACAAGTGTATTCACGGCTGCAAATCGCGCTGCATTGGGCGGTTGCGGCGCTTATTGTGATGCAAGTGCTGCTGAGTGACGGGATCAAGGATGCCTATCGCGAGATCTTGCGCGGCGCGGCGATCAGCCCCAATTTTCTGATTGCCGCCCATGTCATTGGCGGGGTCTTGGTGCTGATTTTCGCGCTGTGGCGGCTGATCTTGCGCGCGCGGCGCGGGGTTCCAGCGCCAATGGCGGGGCAAAGCAAAGGTCAAATCTTGGCCGCCGAAGCGGTGCATTACGCCCTATATGCGCTGCTGATTGTGGTGCCGCTGTCGGGCATGGCGGCATGGTTTGGCGGGATCGAGGCTGCGGGCGATGCGCATGAGGCGCTGAAAACCTTATTGGTTTTGCTGGTGCTGGCCCATGTTGCAGCGGCGCTTTACCATCAGTTTATTCGCAAAGACGGGCTGCTAAAGCGCATGTGGCGCGGGGCGTAAGTCACAGATTTAGGCGTTCAAAAAGGCGCGGGCGGTGTCTTCAAAGGCGCGGGGCTGTTCGGCGTGCAGCCAATGGCCAGCTTGCGCCAATTTGGCAAAGCGCGCCTTGGGAAACAGCGCCAAAATCTTGGCGCGATGTTCGGGTTGGACATAGGTCGAATTGGCCCCCGTCATGAACAGCGCAGGCCCTGCAAAGACGCCCGTGGTGTCGGGCCAGCCGATGATGAGGGGCATTTGATTGTGCAGCGCCGTCAGGTTCAGCCGCCAGCGCGGGGGGGCGGTTTTGACATCCAGCGACTGCAAGAAAAAGGCCCGCAGGGCAGGGTCAGAGATGTGCTGGGCAAGGGCGGTATCTGCCTGTGCGCGCGTGGAAAGAGATGCAAGGTCAAGGCTTTGCATCGCAAGGGCGTTGCGGGATTGGTCGTGCGCATAGGCCACGGGGGCGATGTCGGCCACAATCAGGCGGCGCAGCAAGGCACCATGCGTCAGCGCAAGCTGCATGGCCGCTTTGCCCCCCATCGAATGGCCGAGCAGATCGACGGGGCCGCCGATGGCATGGATCACTTCGGCCAAATCGGCAGCAAGGTCGGGATAGCTGTGGCTGTCATGGTGCGGGCTGTCGCCATGGTTGCGCATATCCACTGCAATAACATCGCGCGTATCGGCAAGGCGGCGGGCGATCACGCCCCAATTGCGGGCCGAGCCAAATAGCCCATGCGCGATGACAAGGGGCGGCGCGGTGATGGGGCCGCTGGCGGGGTGGTGGATGGTGGCAAGCATGGCCCCCTTGTTAGCGCAGGGCGCTGCCGCCAGCAAGGTCTGTGCGGGGCAAAGCGGCGCGCTGGGCCATGCTGGCGCGCGCCGCTTTGCGCTGTTGTTTTTACAAATCGGGATAGATCGGGAATTTCTCGCACAGCGCCTCGACGCGCGCTTTGACCGAAGCTTCAACCTCGCCATTGCCCGTCTCGCCATTCTTGGCCAGACCGTCCACCACTTCGACAATCCAATCGCCAATCAGGCGGAACTCTGCCTCGCCAAAGCCGCGCGTGGTGCCCGCAGGGGTGCCAAGGCGGATGCCGCTGGTGATGGTGGGTTTTTCAGTGTCAAACGGAATCCCGTTTTTGTTGCAGGTGATATGGGCGCGGCCCAAGGCCTTTTCGGTGGCGCTGCCTGTCACGCCTTTGGGGCGCAAATCCACCAGCATCAGATGGGTGTCGGTGCCCGAGGTCACGGTGCCCAGACCGCCCTTCATCAGTTGGTCGGCCAGTGCCTGCGCATTCTTGATAACCTGTTGCTGATAGGTCTTGAACGATGGGCGCAGTGCTTCGCCAAAGGCGACAGCTTTGGCGGCGATGACATGCATCAAGGGGCCGCCTTGAATCCCGGGGAAGATCGCGGAATTGAACTTTTTCGCAAGCGCCTCGTCATTGGTCAAGATCATGCCGCCGCGCGGGCCGCGCAGGGTTTTGTGGGTGGTGGTGGTGGCCACATGCGCATGCGGGAAGGGGCTGGGGTAAAGGCCAGCCGCCACAAGGCCCGCGAAATGGGCCATGTCCACCAAAAGATAGGCCCCGACCGAATCGGCAATCTCGCGCATACGGGCAAAATCAATGATGCGCGGGATGGCGCTGCCGCCGGCGATGATCATTTTGGGTTTATGCTGGGTGGCCAAGGCCTGCACTTGGTCGTAATCCAATTGCAAATCTTGCGCGCGCACGCCGTATTGAATGGCGTTGAACCATTTGCCCGATTGATTGGGGGCCGCGCCATGGGTGAGATGGCCGCCGGCATCAAGGCTCATGCCAAGGATGGTGTCATGGGGTTGAAGCAGCGCGGTGAACACGCCTTGGTTGGCTTGGCTGCCCGAATTGGGCTGCACATTGGCAAAGCCGCAGCCAAACAATTGGCACGCGCGTTCGATGGCCAGATTTTCAGCGATATCGACAAATTGGCACCCGCCGTAATAGCGCTTGCCCGGATAGCCTTCGGCGTATTTATTGGTCATCACGCTGCCTTGGGCCTGCATCACCGCCCGCGAGACGATGTTTTCCGAGGCGATCAACTCGATCTCATGGCGCTGGCGGCCCAGTTCTTTGGTGATGGCCCCAAAAAGTTCAGCATCACGGCTGGACAGATCTTCGGTGAAAAAGCCGGGCTCTTGGACGCTGGTCATCTGGCATCTCCTTGGATGGGTTTATGATGTTTTAGGGCAAGGATGGGGGGTAGAAAAGGGCGGAATCGACGCAAATTGTAAAGCCAGCGCCGTGAGGGGCAGATTGGCGCAGCGATTGCGCTTGAGTTTGGCGCGCAGGGCGGCAAAACTATACCCAGAGGTATTCATCATGACACCATCGCGCATTGCCTTTTTGGCCAGCCCCAGCGCGGGCAAAGAATTGGCTATATTGACCGCGCTGCACGGCCAATACGCGCCGCATCAGGCCGATGTCATCGTCGCTTTGGGGGGCGATGGGTTTATGCTGCAAACCTTGAACGAAGGATTTGGCCTGCCGATTTACGGGATGAATTGCGGCACTGTCGGCTTTTTGATGAATGAATATGATGAGACGGACCTGCCCGCAAGGCTCGCGGCGGCGGAACAGGCGGTGATCCATCCGCTGGCCATGCGCGCGGTGGATACATCGGGGCGCGAGCATCACGCGCTGGCGATCAACGAAGTGTCTTTGCTGCGCGCAGGGCCGCAAGCGGCGAAACTGCGCATTTCGGTGGATGGGCGCGAGCGCCTGCCCGAACTGGTCTGCGATGGCGCGCTATTGGCCACGCCTGCGGGGTCTACGGCCTATAACTATTCCGCCCATGGCCCTATTTTGCCCATTGGCGCAGATGTTTTGGCGCTGACCCCGATGGCCGCCTTTCGCCCCCGCCGTTGGCGCGGCGCGCTGCTTCCCCGTGCCGCTGTGGTGCGCTTTGACGTGCTGGAACCCGAGAAACGCCCCGTGCGCGCCGATGCCGACAGCCGCCCTGTCAACGATGTGGTGATGGTTGAAGTGCGGTCTGACCCCAGCATCGCGCACCGCATTTTGTTCGACCCGGGCCATGGGCTGGAAGAGCGACTGATTGTGGAGCAGTTTGCGTAAATCCGCGCCCCGTTTCTTCTTTTTAAAAATATCCACGGGGGGAGTCGCG
>CAXNIF010000213.1:0-4151 GCA_964202345.1 Cypionkella sp. | reverse complement strand
AGCGGCATGGTGATCTGGGTGATCAGTTTTGCGCGGCCTTGGGCAAAATTTACCTCGCGGCCCGCTTTGCTGATAAACCGAAACGGGGGTTGATCTATCAAAGAAAGCGTGGCCGCCAGCGCGCCTTGGCTGTGCAAGGTCAATTGGCCTTTGGCAGGCATCTGGCGCATATCGGGGATTGAAAATGTCGAACCTGACAAATCCAATTCCCCCCCGCGCGGCGGCGTTGTGCGCCCCTTTTGCAGCACGATTGTGAATTGATTGCCCGCAATCGCGCCATAGCCGGCCCCGCCAGAAATGGGCGGCAGGCCGCGCATTGCCGTGGCCAACATACCATCAAAATGAAATCCGGCCGAGAGCGTGGCGGCTTTTTGCGCGGGCCGATCCACAGCCAGCGACAAATCAAAAAACCGCGCCGCATGCAGATTGCGCTGAAACCAATCGCGCGTGCCCTTGATATAGGTCTTAGGCCATATGGCCAAGAGTTGCTTGGCGCTGATTTGGTCGATCTGGACATTCAAATCAGATTGCCACCCTTGGGCTTTGGCGGCAAAATTGCCCTCAAACGCGATTTGACTGCTTGGCGTTCCGAGAGCTGCTTTGCGGATGGTGACAGAAAACGGCGCAAGATTAAGCTGCATCTCTGCGCGGCCCGAGGTGAATTGCACAGGGGCGTCAAAGACATCCGACTTTGCCATTTCCAGCGCATCTAGCCGAAAGCGCAAGGCAAAGGCGCTGGGCCATTCCCCCCCAAAATGCCCTTTGATCTGCGATCCATCGGCGCGCAGCGGCTCTGCATATCCCCCGCCCCGCAACGTTAACATTGGGGAGGTGAGCTGCACATCGTTCATCATCAGCCGTCCCAGCACGGGATCATAGCTCAGATCAAGCTGTGCCGACTGAAAGGCAAGAGACCGGGACGCCGGCGTGGAAGCGGGCATATCCGCAGCGGCGGGCACGGGGTCGGGCGCCAGCACCCCTGCGCCCAAACTTAGCCGGGCCTGTAGCGCGCTTAGTCCTTGCGGGCTCAGCGTGGTCACAACTTGCCCCGTGATGGGCGCATCCAGCACGGAAATAAACGCTAGGGGCGCAAACTGCTGGGCCAAATCCTTTGTCGAAATCCCCGACAGGCGCATCGAAATTTGCGCGATATTTCCGCCCAAATCACTGGCAAGGCTGATGTCCACGCGGCCCCGTTTTCCCGCAGCGCTTTGCCCATTTTGTGCCGCCATCGACAGGCCAAAATCTGCCGCAATTGCACCATCTCGATGGGTGATATTCAGCACACCATCGACCAAGGCCCAGCGCTGGTTAGATCGGATATCTTGCACGGAAAGGCCGATGTTTTCGATGGTGATTTGCCGCAAGCCCGCGCCGATTTCGCTGGTGAAAAACCGATCTGATGCTGCAAAAATCTGCGACAATCCCAGCGATGCCCCCGATGATAGCGCCACATCGAACTGCCCATCACCATCGCGGGTGATGGCCATGTTTGCCCCGCTCATGCGAAGATCGTACAAATGGAACTTGCCCCGTAACAGCCCAAGGCGCGACAAAATGATTTTGGTCTGCGGCAGGGCAATCAAAGGCGCTTGCGCGCCGCTGCGCAATTGTGTCCCCGACAAGGTCAATACAGGGGCCAAGTGGCGCGAAAAAGATAGCGTGACGGATTGAATGGAAATGCGCAGATTGGCCGTTTGTGCGTTGATGTCGCCATTGAGCCGATTTTCAATCTTGGCTATTGCCCAAACCGGCAAAGGCACCTGACTTCCTAAAACCGCAAGCCCCCCAAGCCCCAGCAGCGGCACAAATAGCAACAGCCCTGCCGCCACAAGCGCCGCGCGCCATCGGCTGGGGCGCGGCTGTGGGTTTTGGACAAGGGGTTCGGCGGGTTCGGACAAAATTCTTTTCCGTGACGATGATCTGTTCCGCTTGCCTTTATCTTGGCGCAAAGGCAACTAGATGTCACGCGGGGCGCGCGCTTTTGGCGCGCCTTTGCCGAAACCCGCGCGCCAGCCCGCCTAAAAGGAGCCAGATGATGCTAAACATCGGTCAAACTTTCCCCGACTTTACCCTGCCCCGAGACGGCGGCGCTGCCGTGCAATTGTCGCTCATTCGCCCCAAGCGGCTGATTCTATTTGCCTATGGCGCAGATGGAACCCCCAGTTGCACCCAGGAGGTGATGGATTTTAACGCCCTGTCCGATGATTTCGCCGCCAAAGGCGCAATGGTTGTGGGGGTCTCGAAAGACAGTCCGCAAAAACATGACAAGTTTATCGCAAAAATGGGCATAAAAATTGCGCTGGCATCGGATACAGGCACCTTCATGGAGGAAATCGGCGCCTTTGGGCCCAAAATATTCTTCGGAAAACCCGTGATCGGCGTGCTGCGCACCACCTATCTTATTGATGAAAAGGGAATTTTGGCGAAAATTTGGAAGGTGGACAAGGTCAAGGGCCATGCCGCCGAGGTCTTGGCCGCGCTATGACGCTCTCGCTGTCTGCGCTGGCGGTGCAGGTGCTCAACTGCGCGGATGGGCGCGAGAAATGCGCGCTTGCCCATAAAAATGCAGCCCTTTGGCGCCATGCGCGCCGCGAAGGAGCCCCATTGGCCATAGGCGAGGCCACCCCGCCCCATGCCCCTGCCCGCCCCGCAAAGCCCGCGTTGCTGGACCCGCGCGATGTGCCCCGCCGCCGCCCCAATACCCAAAGCGGGCGCAACGCCCTGCTGCATGCGCTGGCGCATATCGAATTAAACGCTGTCGATCTGCATTGGGATATGATCGCGCGCTTTGCCCATATCCCCATGCCGCTGGGCTTTTATGACGATTGGGTGCAGGCCGCCGATGATGAGGCCAAGCACTTTAATTTGGTTTGCGATGCCCTAGAAGAGCGCGGCAGTTTCTATGGGGCCATGCCCGCCCACGCCGGCATGTGGCGCGCCGCCGAGGACACGCATCACGATATTTTGGCCCGCCTTGCCGTTGTGCCCATGGTTTTAGAAGCGCGGGGGCTGGACGTCTCGCCGCAAATGATCGCCCTTTTTGCCGCCCATCAAGAGGAGTCGGCCTTGGCCGCCTTGCAGGTGATTTACCGCGAAGAGGTTGCTCATGTCGCCTATGGGTCCAAATGGTTCAATTGGCTGTGCGGCAAAGACGGCATAGATCCCAAAGAGGCGTTTCACGATTTGGTGCGGCGGTATTTTCATGGCGCACTCAAGCCGCCCTTCAACGAGGAAAAACGCGCTGAAGCCGGCATTCCCCCCGATTTTTATTGGCCTTTGGCCGAGAAGCTGCAAAGCCCTGCCCGCCCATAGGCAAAATTTTGCCCAAATTCAAAAGCCGGCGCACGCAAAAGTAGAACCCAAGGCAAAGCCCTTGTCAGACTGTGCAACGCAGCCTAACAGTTTGCGCGGTGCGGGGTCGATCCTCTCGTGACGCATAGGTGCACCCCAAAAAGGAGAGCCGCGGTTTGCTAAGCAAAGTGACGCATAAGATCAACGCCATGCTTGAAGGATATTTCCCCGAGCGCCGGCTTTTTTTGAAATCTGATCGCGATACGCGTTTCATTCGTTTGCGCCCATTGACCCAACTTGTGGCCTTGACCATGGGGGCATTTGCTTTGGCTTGGACGATTTTGGCCACAGCGATTTTGCTGATGGATTCCATTTCGGCGGGCACATCGCGCGAACAGATCGCGCGCCAGCAATCGCTTTACGAAGAGCGGCTTAATGGCCTGTCGGAAGACCGTGATTTACGCGCCGCCGAGGCCAGCGGCGCCCAAGCGCGCTTTGGCCTTGCCTTGCAGCAAGTGGCCGAGATGCAAGCCCGGTTGCTGGCCTCCGAGCAGCGCCGCCGCGAATTGGAAACGGGCATTGACGTTATTCAAAACACCCTGCGCCGCACCATCGAAGAGCGGGACGCCGCCCGCGCCGAAATGCAGGCGCTAAATCTAACAGCCTTAGGCAGCCCCGAAAGCCGGCAGCGCGATGTAGAGGCCACGCTTGCCTATATCTCGCGCGCTTTGGGCGAGACGGCACAGGAACGCGATATCGCCGCCCAAGCCGCCGCAACAGCCGATCAAAAAATGGCCACCGTGCTGCAAGAAAAACGCGCCTTAGAGACGCGCAATGATGTCATTTTTGGGCAGCTT